>NZ_JBJZOG010000008.1:0-127580 GCF_047200535.1 Micromonospora mangrovicola
GACCGCCACGGCGGGGCCGGGGCGTGGTGTTGGTGTCACCCGCGCGAGGCGGGCTGGCGTCCCAGCCGCGTCCCGTACGGGCGCGTCGTCCTGCCATGGATCAGCAGATCAGAAGTCGACCGGCGGCAGCTCCGGGCCGCCGGCGGCGTCGCCCGCGCCGCCGATCCCGACGCCGAGCTTCTCCAGGATCTTCTTCTCGATCTCGGCGGCCACGTCCGGGTTCTCGCGGAGGAACTCGCGGGCCTTCTCCTTGCCCTGGCCGAGCTGGTCGCCGTCGTAGGTGTACCAGGCGCCGGACTTGCGGATGATCGCCTGCTCCACGCCGACGTCGATCAGCGAGCCCTCCCGGGAGATGCCCTTGCCGTACATGATGTCGAACTCGGCCTGCTTGAACGGCGCGGCGACCTTGTTCTTCACGACCTTGACCCGGGTCCGGTTGCCGACCACGTCGGTGCCGTCCTTGAGGCTCTCGATGCGGCGCACGTCGAGCCGGACCGAGGCGTAGAACTTCAGCGCCCGACCACCGGTGGTGGTCTCCGGGCTGCCGAACATCACGCCGATCTTCTCGCGGAGCTGGTTGATGAAGATCGCCGTGGTGCCGGTGTTGTTGAGCACACCGGTGATCTTCCGCAGCGCCTGGCTCATCAGCCGGGCCTGGAGACCCACGTGGCTGTCGCCCATCTCACCCTCGATCTCGGCGCGCGGCACCAGGGCGGCGACCGAGTCGATCACAATGATGTCGAGCGCGCCGGAGCGGACCAGCATGTCGGCGATCTCCAGCGCCTGCTCACCGGTGTCGGGCTGGGAGACCAGCAGGGCGTCGGTGTCGACACCGAGGGCCTTCGCGTACTCCGGGTCGAGCGCGTGCTCGGCGTCGATGAAGGCGGCGATGCCGCCGGCCCGCTGGGCGTTGGCCACGGCGTGCAGGGCCACGGTGGTCTTACCGCTGGACTCCGGGCCGTAGATCTCGATGACCCGGCCGCGGGGCAGGCCGCCCACGCCGAGTGCCACGTCGAGCGCGATGGAGCTGGTCGGGATGACGGCGGTCTGCACGACCGGCCGCTCCCCCAGCCGCATCACCGAGCCCTTGCCGAACTGCTTGTCGATCTGAGCGAGAGCAAGGTCGAGCGCCTTCTCCCGGTCCTGGCCTGCCGCCATCGTCGCCACCCCTGCCTTCGCCGGCGTCTTACCTGAGCTTCGCGTCACGCGGGACACGCTAGGCGCTGGGTCCGACAGAAAACCAGCCGACGGGCCGCGAGCTGTGGACGAGCACCCCGCTGTGGACAATAGCCGAACAGGTGTACGACTCGACAAGCGACACGCCGAAGTAGTGAACGGGCCGCTCAGCGTAGTCGCGCGGGCACCCGGTCGGGATAGGCGGCGACCACCGCCCGCCAGACCACGTGGGTCTCCTCCCCCGCCGCCAGGGCCTGCTCGATGGTCCGCCCACCGAGCTGGGACAGCACCTGGTCGCTGGCGATGCTGGCCGCGTAGCCCGGCCCGAACGCCTCCTCCAGCCGCGCCCAGAAGTCGGTCAGTCGCACCGTGGTCAGCCTTCCTCGCCGAGTGTGGCCTCCTGCGGAAGCCGGAGCCCGTCCGGTGCCGTCGACGGCACCGGACGCAACGCTAGCGCCACCAGCGGCGCCACCGCGATCGCCGCCAGCAGGGTCAGCGTCGGATAGCCCGCGGTCCGCATGACAAACCCGCTGGCCGCCGCCGCGCCGGCCCCGGCCAGGCCCATGGTCAGGTCGGAGAGCCCCTGCACGCCCGGCCGCGCGGCGGTCGGCACCGACTCGGACAGCAGGGTCGAGCCGGCCACCATGGTCCCCGACCAGCCCAGCCCGAGCAGGGTCAGCCCCACCGAGAGCTGCGGCGTGTGGTGCCCGGCGGTGCCGGCGACCGCGCACGCGGCCAGCAGCAGCGCCACCCCGCCGAGGATCACCGGGCGGCGGCCCACCCGGTCGGTGAGCCAGCCCACCACCGGGGAGAGCGCGTACATGCCGGCGATGTGCAGGCTCAGCACGATGCCGACCACCCGGAGCACGTCCGCGTCGGAGTGCGACTCCCCGAGGCGTACCGGAGTCATCGACATCACCGCGACCATCACCAGGTGGCCCACCGCCACCGCGGCCATGCCGAGGCGCGCGGCCGGCAGCCCGCGCACCGTGCGCCAGGCCGCCACCATG
The DNA here is from genome assembly GCF_047200535.1 of Micromonospora mangrovicola. Classification (NCBI taxonomy): domain Bacteria; kingdom Bacillati; phylum Actinomycetota; class Actinomycetes; order Micromonosporales; family Micromonosporaceae; genus Micromonospora; species Micromonospora mangrovicola. Next base: position 2,187 of record NZ_JBJZOG010000008.1, read on the forward strand.
CCCGCGCCGCGCCGGGCCGACGACGACCCGGGCTCGGCGCGTCCGGCGTCGCGCTGCGCCCCGGAGCCGCCGGCGACCGGGTCGGCCGGGGTGTCGGCGGCCGCCAGCCGGCGCGCGGTGAGCAGCGGATCCGGCCGGAGCAGCACCAGGAGCACGACGGCGGCCAGGGTGAACGCGGCGGCGCTGAAGGCGAACGGGCCGGCGAGCGCGGGCAGCCCCCAACCGCTGGTGGTGTGGTCGGCGAGCGCGGCGAAGTTCGGTGCGGCCACCGCGCCGATGGTGGTGGCCCAGACGACCAGCGAGAGCTGGCGGGCCCGGCGGGCCGGCTCGGCCAGGTCGACGGCGGCGTAGCGGGCCTGGAGGTTGGCCGCCGTGCCACCACCGAAGAGCAGCATGCCGAGGAAGAGCAGCGGCACCAGGTGGACCACGGTGGCGACCACCACCACCACGCCCCCGACCGCCCCGGCCAGGTACGCCGTCGCCAGGCCCGGCCGCCGCCCCCGGGCTGTCATGATCCGGGTGACCGGGATGGCGAGCAGCGCCCCGCCGACCACCGCGGCGCTCTGCGCCAGCCCGGCCAGGGCGGTGCCGGCGACCCGGGCGGCGAGCAGCGCCCCGACCGAGATGCCGATGGTGACGCCGATGCCGCCGATGATCTGGGTGAGGAAGAGCAGGCGCACGGTGCGCCGCTGGATCGGGGCGACATCGAGCCGGGCCGGGGCCGGCGCGGTCAGTTCGGTGGCCATGCGGGTGCTCCTCGGTAAGGGGTGACCCATCCTCCCGCACCCGACCGGGCCGGCGACACCCGGTTCTGCTAGAGGCCGAGGCCGCGGCCGATGATCTCCTTCATGATCTCGGTGGTGCCGCCGTAGATGGTCTGCACCCGGCCGTCCAGCCAGGCCTTCGCCACCGGGTACTCGAGCATGAAGCCGTAGCCGCCGTGCAGCTGGAGGCAGCGGTCGGCGACCTTGTTCTGCAGCTCGGTGGTCCACCACTTGGCCTTCGCCGCGTCGGTCACCGAGAGCCGCCCGGCGTTGAACTCGGCGACGCAGTGGTTGACGAAGGTTCGCGCGATGGTGACCTCGGTGTCCAGCTCGGCCAGGAGGAAGCGGTTGTGCTGGAACTTCCCGATCGGCCGGCCGAACGCCTCGCGGGAGCGGGCGTAGTCGAGGGTGAGCGCGAGCAGCTTCTCGGTGGCGGCGACCGCGGCCACGGCGATGCTCAACCGCTCCCGGGGCAGGTTGGCCATCAGGTGGTAGAAGCCGTGGTTCTCGGTGCCGATCAGGTGCTCCGCCGGCACCCGGCAGTCGTCGAAGAACAGCTCGGCGGTGTCGTTGGCCTTCAGGCCCACCTTCTCCAGCCGCCGGCCCCGGGTGAAGCCGGGGGTGCCGGTCTCCACCACCACCAGGCTCACCCCGTGCGCGCCCTGGTCGGGCGCGGTCCGCACCACCACCACGACGAGGTCGGCCTGCTCGCCGTTGGTGATGAACGTCTTCTGCCCGTTGATCACGTACGTGTCGCCGTCGCGGACCGCGGCGGTGCGGATGCCGGCCAGGTCGCTGCCGGCGCCCGGCTCGCTCATCGCGATGGCGGTGACCAGGTCGCCGGAGCAGAACCCCGGCAGCCAGCGCTTGCGCTGGTCCTCGGTGGTCAGCTCGGTCAGGTACGGGGCCAGCACGTCGTTGTGCAGCCCGAAGCCCAGCCCGGAGCAGCCGGCCGCGACGACCTCCTCGACCAGCACCGCGTTGAACCGGAAGTCCCGCTGGCCGCCACCGCCGTACTCCGGGTCGACGTCCATGCCGAGCAACCCGGCCGCGCCGGCCTTGCGCCACACCTCGCGGTCGACGATCCCGGCGGCCTCCCAGCGCGCGTGGTGCGGCACGGCCTCCCGGGCGAGGAACTCACGGCACAGGTCCCGGAACTCTTCGTGGACGGGCTCGTACAGATGCTGCTCCATGCGGGCCAGTGTGGCACCGCCCACCCGCCCTGCCCAGAGGCGAGCCGGGCACGCAGCCGGCACACCCGGTACAACGTGCGCGCCGCGGCGGACCGGTCAGCCCCACCAGGTGGCGTCGGCGACCGGGACGAAGCCGAGGGACTCGTAGAGCGGCCGACCGGCGCGCGCCGCGGTGAGCGTCATCGGCACGTCGCCGAAGCGGCCGAGCACGTCGTGCAGCAGGGCCCGGCCCACGCCCCGCGACCGGTGCTCGGGGAGGCTGGTCATCCAGTAGAGGCCGACGCCCTCGTCCCGGATGGTCAGGCAGGCGCCGGCCGGCCCCCCGGTGGCTTCGGTGACGTCCCGATGGACCAGGAAGAACCGGGTTTCCGGCCGGTCCAGCAGCGCGGCCGGGAACGCCGCGCCCGGGCGGTACGGCTGGAACCGCTCCAGCGGGAAACCGTGCACCACCACCTCCTCGGCGGCGGCGAGCTGGTCGGGGTGCTCGACCGGGGTGACCGGCAGGGACGGGCCGGGCACCGGCCCGGGGCGGCGGATCAGCACCGGCAGGGTTCGCGGGGTCAGGCCGAGGTCGGCGAGGTCGAGGCGGGCGAACTGGTCCTCGACGACGACCGGGCCGGTCCGCGCGCGGACCAGCGTGGCCAGCTCGACCCGGTCGTCCCGGGCCGGCTCCGGGTCGAGCAGGAGGATCCGCAGCCCGGCACGCTCGTCGCCGGCGACGGCGAGGAACCCGGACCGGCGCAGCAGCGCGTGCCCCCGGGCCTCGGCGAGCGCGGCCCAGAGGGCGGCCGCGTTCCGGACGGACAGCTCAAGATCGCTCGTCATGTCCCCGACGCTAGGTCCTCCGCCCGGCCCGGCGCAGGTCCATTCCGCCGTCGCCGCGCTGGTCCATGTCACCCGGGCAGGCCAGCATGACGGGATGACCACACTCACCGGATCACAGATCGCCGACGAGAAACTGGACGGCTGGACGTACCTGCTGGGTGCCCTGCAGACCCGGATCCGCACGCTGAACTTCGCGGCCGGGCTGTCGATCGTGGACGCGATCGGCGCGGCGGCCGAGCGGCTGAACCACCACCCGGACCTGGACCTGCGCTACGCCCACGTCGACGTGCGGCTCTGGTCGCACGACGTACGCGGGGTCACCGCCCGGGACGTCCGGCTGGCCCGGGCCGTCTCGGCGATCGCCGCGGCCGCCGGGGTGGACCTGGCGCCCACCGGCGTCTCCCGACTCGAACTCGCCCTGGACAGCCCGGACTTCGCGGCGGTGTTGCCGTTCTGGCGGGCGGTGTTCGGCACCGGGCACCTGGCCGGGCCGGGGTTCGGCGACGAGCTGCGCGACCCGGCCGGCACGCTGCCCACGGTGTGGTTCCAGGAGTCCGGCCGGGAGGAGCCCCGGCAGCGCTGGCACCCGGACGTGTGGGTCGACCCGGCGGAGGTGCGGTCGCGGATCGACGCCGCCCTGGCGGCCGGCGGGACGCTGGTCAGCGAGGCGGCGGCACCGCACTTCTGGGTGCTGGCGGACGCGGACGGCAACCGGGTCTGCCTCTGCACCTGGCAGGGCCGTGACTGACCGGCGCCTCAGCCGGCCAGGGCGCGGGCGGCCACCGTCAGGTCCTTGACCAGACCGTCGTACGCCACATCCTGGTTGTCGGCGCGCAGCACCGCGGACGGGTGGATGGTGGCCAGCAGCCGGGTCTCGGGGGCGTCGGCCACCTTCCCGTCGCTGTCCACCGGCACCCGGGCGAAGTCCTCCGGACGTTGGGCGGCGGCGGGCCAGGGCATCAGTTCGCCGCGCTGCTTCGTCACCCGGAACGCCGGGCCGAGCAGCGCCTTGGCGGCGGTGGCGCCGAGCACCACGATCATCTCCGGGCGGAGCCGGGCGAACTCGGCGACCAGCCACGGCCGGCAGGCGGTGATGTGCACCCGGTCCGGGGTCTGGTGGATGCGCCGCTTCCCGCGCAGCTCGAAGCGGAAGTGCTTCACGGCGTTCGTGATGTACACCCGTCCCGCGTCGATGCCGGCGTCGTCCACCGCGCGACGCAGCACCCGGCCGGCCGGTCCGACGAACGGCAGGCCCTGCTTGTCCTCCATGTCGCCGGGCTGCTCGCCGACGAAGACCACCTGAGCGCTCTCGTCGCCCCGGCCGAAGACGGTCTGCGTGGCGTCGTGGTAGAGCTCGCAGCCCCGGCAGCCGGCAGCGGCGGCGCGTAGCTGGTCGATGGTGTCCGCCTGCGGCGGGATGAACTCCTGGGCTCCGGGCGGGCTGTCGGTGTCGGCCATGCCGACTTTATATACCGGTTTCGTCAGCGACGCCCGGCCCGGGCATCAGTAGCCGCCGCCACCACCGCCGCGCGAGGCCAGCGCGATCGCGATGATCACCAAAATGAGCACCACCACCGCCACACCGATCCAGACCCCCTTGCGGGACCCGTTCGAAGCCACGTCGCCCACCTCCCAGCCGGTGATACCCGTCGGAGCCCGGGACATGCGGGCCCGGGTCAGGCGGTGAAGCCGGCGGGGGTCGGGCGGAGCGCGCGGGCGACGGCCTCGGCGAGCGGGTCGAGATCGGACCCGTCGAGCGGGCTGACGGTGATCCGCACCCCGGGCGCGGCGGCGATGCGGTGCGGCGCGCCGGGTGCGACCGACCAGCCGGCGTCGCGCAGGGCGGTGACCGCCAGGGTCTCGTCCGGCACCGGGATCCAGATGTTGATCCCGGTGCGGCCGTGGGCGGAAACCCCGTGCGCCGCGAGGGCCTCGACGAGGCCGTCCCGGCGACGCTCGTAGCTCTCCCCCGCCCGGCACACGAGGTCGGCGGTGGCCGGGTCGCGCCACAGCGTCAGGACCAGGCGTTGCAGCACGGTGGAGACCCAGCCGGCGCCGACCCGGGCCCGGCCGGCCACCCGGGCCACCGTGGCCTCGTCGCCGGCCAGCACCGCGAGCCGCAGGTCGGGGCCGTAAGGCTTGCTCACCGACCGGACGAAGGCCCACGTCGGGGTCGCCCCGGCGAGCGGGTGCAGGGGTACGCGGGCCAGTTCGGCGGCGTGGTCGTCCTCGATCAGCAGCAGGTCGGCGCGGCCGGCGAGCAGTCTCCGCAGCGCGTCGGCGCGGGCGGCGGTGACGGCGGCGCCGGTCGGGTTCTGCGCCCGGCTGGTGACCACCAGGGCGCGCGCCCCGGCGGTCAGGGCGGCCCGGACGCCCGGCTCGGTCGGGCCGTCGTCGTCGACGGGCACCCCGATCACCCGCAGCCCGAGGGCGGCGACCAGGTCGAGCAGGTTGGCCCAGCCCGGGTCCTCGACGGCCACCGCGTCGCCGGGGCGCAGGTGCGCGGCGAGCAGCCGCTCGATGCCGTCCAGCGCGCCCCCGGTCACGGTGATCTCCTCGGCCGGTACGCCGTCGGCGGTGAGCCGGTCGCGGGCGACGGCGGCCAGTTCGGGCAGGACGGCGCTGGCCGCGTAGCCGGTGGGGGGCCCGATCTCGGCGGCGAGCGCGGCCAGGTGCGGGCCGAGCGGCGGCAGCAGCCGGCTGTCGGGCTGACCGGTGGAGAGATCGCGGGCGCCGGGCAGCGGCGGCGGCAGCAGCGCGGCCCGGCGGGTGGCCACCGGCGGACGGGGCCGGACCCGGGTGCCGTGCCGGCCCGCGGTGACGACCAGGCCGCGCTGCCGCAGCTCCTGGTACGCCCTGGCGACGGTGGCCGGGCTGACGGCCAGCTCGGCGGCGAGGGCGCGGACGGCGGGCAGGGGGTCGCCGGGGGCGAGCGCGCCGGTGCGGATACCGCTCTCCACGCTCGCCGAAATGGCGGCCGACGTCGCGCCGCCGATCTGATAATGTGCTGCCACAGTTCGGTGATTGTACTAGAACAAAGGTGGGATGTCTCATGTACCCCCGGACCGAACGGACCACCGCCACCCGCTACCGCGACCGGATGCACTACGACCGGGCCACCGCACACGACCTGCTCGACGAGGGGTACCACTGCGCGCTGGCGTTCACCGTGGACGGTGAGCCGCGCGTCCTGCCCACCCTGCACGTCCGGATCGACGACACCCTCTACGTGCACGGCTCCACCGGCAGCCGGCCGCTGCTCGCCGCCCGCGGTGAGGCGGGGCTGCCCGTCTGCGTCGCCGTCACCCACCTCGACGGCCTGGTCCTGGGCCGGTCCCAGTTCCACCACAGCGCCAACTACCGCTCGGTGATCGCGCACGGCACCGCCCGGCCGGTCACCGACGAGGCGGAGAAGGCGCGGGTGCTGACCGCGCTGGTGGAGAAGCTGGTCGCCGGCCGCAGCACGGACAGCCGGCCGCCGACCCGCCGGGAACTGGCCGAGACGGCGGTGCTGGCCCTCCCGCTGCGGGAGGTCTCGGTCCGGATCCGGGCCGCCGGGGTGCTCGACGAGCCGGCCGACTACGACCTGCCGTACTGGGCCGGGGTGCTGCCGCTGTGGCTCACCCGGGGCACGCCGCAGCCGGATGCGGGGGTGGACGTGCCGCTGCCGGCGTACCTGCGGCCGGCCCGCTCGCCCTGGCTGGAGCCGGTGGTGCTGCGCGGCGAACACGTGGTGCTGGAGCCGCTCGACCTCGCCCACGCCGAGGACCTGTACGCCGCCCTCGACGACGAGGAGGTGTGGCGGCACGTCGGCAGCCCGCGCCCGGAGAGCGCCGAGCAGATGGCCGGCTACGTCAGCGCCGCGCTCGACGCCAACCGGCGCGGGGTCCGGACGCCCTGGGTGCAGCGCTGCGCGGTGACCGGGGCAGTGGTCGGCACCACCTCCTACTACGAGCCCGACCCGGAACTGCGCGCCGTGGAGATCGGCTTCACCCAGCTCGGCCGCACGTGGTGGCGTACCGGGATCAACACCGAGGCGAAGCTGCTGCTGCTCACCCGGGCCTTCGAGGAACTGGACGCGGTCCGGGTCACCTGGCAGACCAGCACGCTCAACGAACGGTCGCAGCGGGCGATCGAGCGACTCGGCGCCACCCGGGAGGGGACGCTGCGGTCCAACCGACGGCGCGCCGACGGCACCTGGCGGGAGTCGGCGCTCTATTCGATGCTCGCCGAGGAGTGGCCGAACGCACAGGCCAGGCTGCGGGAAAGGCTTCGACCGGCGGTGCCCGCGGCGTCATGATGTCCGGCGTGCTGGGTATCACCGACATCTGGACGTACGTGCTGGGGACCGTGGCGATCGTGCTGCTCCCCGGGCCGAACTCGCTCTTCGTGCTCTCCACCGCCGCCCGGCGCGGGGTGGGGACCGGCTACCGGGCCGCCGGCGGAGTGTTCGTCGGCGACTCGGTGCTGATGTTCCTCTCCGCCGCCGGGGTGGCGTCGCTGCTCAAGGCGTACCCGCCGCTCTTCCTGGTGATCAAGTACGCCGGTGCGGCGTACCTCGGCTACGTGGGGTTGACCATGCTGCGCGGCGCGTGGCGGCGCTGGCGCGACCGCAACGACCCGACCACGCCGCGGCTGATCGACGCGGCGGAGCCGGCGGCGCTGCGCAGCCCGTTCCGGCGGGCCCTCGTCATCAGCCTGCTCAACCCGAAGGCGATCCTCTTCTTCATCTCCTTCTTCATCCAGTTCGTCGACCCCGGGTACGCCTGGCCGGCGCTGTCGTTCCTGCTGCTCGGGCTGATCGCCCAGGTGGCCAGCGCGCTCTACCTGACCGCGCTGATCTTCGCGGGCACCTTCCTGGCCACCCAGTTCCACCGCCGCCGGCGGCTCGCCGCCAGCGGCACCACCGCCGTGGCGATGCTCTTCCTCGGCTTCAGCCTCAAGCTCGCCACCTCCTCCGCGTAGCCGGCGGCCGGGACGGGCGCGGCTCAGGTGCCGTCGCCGCCCCCGCCGCCGACACCGGCGGCACCGGCGGTGCCACCGAGGCCGTAGCCCGGTGCGACGGGCTCGTCGGGCGGGCGGCTGACGTGGGCGGACTCGCGGATCGCCGCGGACCGGTCGGAGTGTGCGGCGGCGGCGGCGTGCCGGTTGATGGCGTGCCGCAGCCAGCCGTCCACGGTGGCGACCCAGTCCCGCCGCTCGGCCCCGGCGTGCGAGACCCGGAACCGGCTGATGCTCTGATGGGTGACCCCGGCCAGGGAGAGCCGGCGGTCCGCCCAGAGCAGCACCTCCAGCCCGGACGCGCCGGTCACGAAGATCACCTCAAGCTCGGTGATCGGGCCGGCGTACAGCGGGGCCACCCAGTAGCCCAGCCGCTCGTGGAACGGCAGCGTCTGCTCCACCCCGGGCAGGCGGCCCTGCTGCAGGCCCGCCTGCCGCATGACGAAGCCGAGGCTGTCCAGCGCGGCGAGCACGTGCTGCTGGGTCGGCAGCGGGTGGACGAAGACCGGCACCATCGCGCCCTGGTCCAGGTCGGGATCGACCGACACCTCGGTCCGCAGCCCGGTGCGCAGGCTCATCAGCGGGACTCCGCCGAAGATGGTCACCGGGGTCTCCCACGGCAGCGGAAGGGCGAACTCCACCGCCCGCCGCCGCCCCGCCGGCACCACGAACCGGCCGGCGATCGGCACCTGGTGATACTGCATCAGCCGCCGGGGCGAGCCCGGATCCTCCGGCTCGACCTGGGCGACCAACCCGAGCCGGATGTGCCGGACCGCGACGTCCGTGCCACCGGCGGCGAGGGTCACCCGGCCGGGCAGGCGCAGCCCCGGCCGGCTGCTCGGGTTGGGCAGGGTGGTGCTCACCGAGAGGCCGGTCCACACCGACTCCGACGACACCCCGGTCAGCCGCATCCCGCGCTCCTCCCGTCCTCGCCCGGCGTTTTCCCGCTGGCCGTCCGACCACTCCTGGCGGTCGGGGGGCGGCGTCGCGCGGGCCCGGAGACGGGCCGGCCGCCGGTCCTCGGCGGACCGGCGGCCGGACGGAACGGGACGGGTGTCAGCGCATCCGGCGGCCCCGGGGCACCGGGTCGGTCTCGTCGTCGAACTCGCCGATGACCTCCTCGAGGAGGTCCTCCAGCGCGACGAAGCCGACCGGCCGGGTCGGACCGCCGCCGTTGCGGACCAGCGCCAGCTGGGCCTGCCGGCCGCGCATCGCCGCGACCGCCTCGGTGACCGTGGCCTCCCCGGGCAGGGTGAACGCCGGCGTCATCAGTTCCCCGGCGGTGGCCGCCCGGCCGGTGGTGACGGCCCGGACGGCCTCGCGTACGTGGACCAGGCCGCAGACCTCGCCGCCGCCGTCCACCACGGCCAGGCGGGACCGGCCACTGTCCCGCGACACGTGCTCGATCCGCTCGGCGGTGTCCTCCCGCCGAACCGTGACGATCCGGTCGAACGGCTCCATCACCTGCGCCACGCGGGTGCCCTGCAGCTCCAGCATGCTGGTGAGCAGCTGGTGCTGCTCGGCACCGAGCAGCCCGTGCTCCCGGGACTGCTCGAGCAGGATGCGCAGCTCGTCCGGGCCGTGCACCTGGGCGAGCTGGTCCTGCTGGCGTACGCCGACCAGCCGCAGGACCGCGTTCGCGAGGGCGTTCAGCGCGGAGAGCACCGGGCGGGCGACCCGGGCGAAGGCCCGGAACGGCAGCGCCAGCAGCATCGCCGAGCGCTCCGCGTCGGTGATCGCCCACGACTTCGGGGCCATCTCGCCGACCACCAGGTGCAGGAAGGTCACCAGCGCCAGCGCGAAGAGCAGCCCGACCAGCTGGCTGACCGCGGCCGGCAGCCCGACGGCGTGCAGCAGCGGGCTGAGCAGATGCTCGATCGCCGGCTCGGCGAGGGCACCGAGCCCCAGGGTGCACAGGGTGATGCCGAGCTGCGCGCCGGCCAGCATCAGGGTCAGCTCGCGGACGCCGTCCAGCGCCGCACGGGCCGCCCGCCCGCCGCCGGCGGCCAGCTGCTCGAGCCGGTACCGCTTCGCCGCGACCAGCGCGAACTCGGCGGCCACGAAGAAGCCGTTGAGCGCCAGCAGCACCACGGAGAAGAAGAGCGCGAAGCCGGGGCTCATGCCGCCTGCTCCCCGCGCTCGGCGGCGGCCATCCGCAGCCGCACCGAGTCGGCCACGTGCCGGTCCACGGCCAGCACCTCGACCAGGGCGCGCGGCTCGACGTCCGGCTCTTCGCCGTCGGCGGCGAGGGCGATCTCCAGCTGGTCGCCCACCTCGGGCACCCGCCCCAGCTCCCGCATGACCAGCCCGGAGAGGGTGTCGTACTCGGGTGCCTCGGGCAGCGCGATGCCGGTGCTGTCGGCCACCTCGTCGATCCGCCAGCGCGCCGGCACCACCCAGGAGCCGTCCTCCTGCCGGGCCGGGGCGCGCTCCGGCGGGTCGTCCTCGTCGCGGATCGGCCCGACCAGTTCCTCGGCGATGTCCTCCAGCGTGATCACCCCGGCGAAGCCGCCGTACTCGTCGACCACGCAGGCGAGCTGCCGGTGCCCGACCCGCAGCCGGTCCAGCACCGTCGGCAGCGGCAGCGTCTCCGGCACCAGCAACGGGGGTACGGCCACCGCGTCGACCGGGGTGGTGGCCCGCTCGGCCGGAGGCACGCCGAGCACGTCGGCGATGCCGATGACACCGACCAGGTCGTCGACGCCCTCGGCGCCCCGGACGGGGAAGCGGGAGTGGCCGGTGTCGAGCAGCTCGACGACCCGGCTGACCGGCTCGTCGGCCCGTACGGTGTGCACGTCGACCCGGGGGACCATGGCCTCGCCGGCGGTCAGCTCCCGGAAGTCGAGGCCCCGGTCGAGCAGGTCCGACATCGCGGCGTCGAGGTGCCCCTCCTCCCGGGACTCGGCGATGATCTGTTCCAGGTCCTCCGGGGTGGCGCCGCTCGGCAGCTCCTCGATCGGCTCGATGCCGACCCGGCGGAGCAGCCGCACGGCGGCCCGGTCGAAGAGATTGATCAGCGGTCCGGCGACCTTCAGGTACATCAGGGTGGACCGGGCGAGGGCCCGGGCCAGGGGCTCGGCACGGGCGATGGCGAGGTTCTTCGGGGCCAGCTCGCCGAGGACCATCTGCACCACGGTGGCGATGATCAGGGCGAGCGCCACCGACAGCGGCAGCGCCACCGCACCGGCGACCCCGGCGAGGCCGAACAGGTCGGCCAGCCCGGCGCCCAGGTACGGCTCGGCGACGTAGCCGACCAGCAGGGCGGTCACGGTGATGCCGAGCTGCGCGCCGGAGAGCATGAACGACAGCCGTCCGGTCACCTCCAGGGCGCGGGCTGCGGCCTGGTCGCCACCGTCGGCGAGCTGCTTGAGCTTGCCCCGGTCCACGGCGACGTAGCCGAACTCCTGCGCCACGAAGTAACCGGTGGCGGCGGTGAGCACGATGATGAGGACGAGTCCGACGAGGATCAGCACGGGAGGTTCAGGGCTCCCGGGGCCGTCGGGGCGAGAGGTAGCCGGGCACGACCCGGCTGGCTACTGCTGCCCTCCTGGGCAGAGGAGTCGATCATGCACCCATTTTATCGGCGTCGGCTGGGCGTCCGCTGAGGGTGCCCGGAAGCCTCCCCACCGTCCGCTTACCGACCGGCCAGCTCGTCGGTGTCCAGCAGGTCCGGGTCGGTCCGGCCGGACCGGTACGCGGCCCGCCCGATCATCTGCGCGGCGACCGGCGCGGTGGCCAGCTGAAAGAGCGCGACCAGCCCGATCATCCCCAGGTCCGCGGGGCTACGCAGGCGCAGCGCCAGCCCGAGGAGGAGCAGCAGCACGCCGAGCACCTGCGGCTTGGTGGCGGCGTGCATCCGGGCCAGCACGTCCGGGAAGCGCAGCACGCCGATCCCGGCGGCCAGGCTGAGCAGCCCGCCGGCCACCAGGCAGGCTGCGCCCAGCCAGTCGGCGACGACGGCGCTCACGCCTCCTGCCGGAGGGCGAAGCGGACAAGCGAGACCGAACCGACGAAGCCGAGCAGGGAGAGCACCACCAGCACGGGCACCGTGGTGGGGTGCCGGTTGATCGCCGCCTCGGCGCCCACCGCGCCGAGCATGGTGGAGAGCAGCAGGTCGGCGGCGACGATCCGGTCCAGCAGCGACGGCCCCCGGTAGATCCGGGCCAGGGCGAGCAGCGCGGTGACCGAGAGCAGCCCGGTCAGCGCGACGGCGAGGAGCGTGGTCACGGGTGGGTCCTCCTGTCGACGGGTTCGGTGCGGAGTTGGCGTACCTCCTCGGCGGAGCCGACGGCGCGGACGATGCGCCGCTCGACGGTGAGGACCCGGTTCCGGCTGCGGGCCAGGTCCTCGGGGCCACGGACGTCCAGAACGTGCACGTAGAGGACGCCGTGCCTGCGGTCCACCTCGATGATCAGGGTGCCCGGGACCAGGGAGATCACCTCGGCGGTGAGGGCCAGGTTGAGGTCGGTGCGGACCCGCAGCGGAACCGCGATGATCGCGCTGCGTGGCCGGCAGCCGGGGCGGACCGCGATCGCGGCGACGTGGATGCTGGCGATGACCAGCTCCGCGCCGAAGGTGACCGCGAGGACCAGCAGCGCGCCGGGGCGCAGCCGGCCACCGAAGGTGACCGGCGGGAGTGGGAAGAAGAGCAGCACGGCGACGCCGACGACGATGCCGCCGAGCAGGTTGCCCCAGGAGAGCTCGCCCCAGAGCAGCAGCCACACGACCACCAGCCAGCCGAGCGCGACGGCCTGGTCCCGGCGCCGCCCGCCGCGACCGACCGCGGGTGGGGGCGGGCCGTCGTCGGCGGCCGTCGGCCGGCCGGCCGACGCCAGTGCCTCGTCGTCGCGGGCCTGCCGGCCCGGGGGCAGGTCGTCGGTCATCGCCGCTCCATCGGCAGCACGGCCCGCACGTACGGGGTGCGTAGGCGCAGGTCGGTGGCGGCGTCCGTGGTGACCCGGAACAGCGGCCCCGCGGCCAGGGTGAGCGCCACGCCGAGCGCCACCAGGGCGGTGGTGGCGCCGACCATCAGCCCCGGCAGCCGGACCGTCGGTCGGGTGGTGGCCAGCCGGGGCGCCCGCCAGAACGCGATGTTCCACACCCGGGAAGCGGCGTAGAGGGTGAGCAGGCTGGTCAGCGCCCCCGCACCGACCAGCACGCCGGGCAGCACCCCGCCGGCCGCCACGCCGGCCTGGAGCAGGCCGAGCTTGCCGAGGAAACCGGAGAACGGCGGGATGCCGGCCAGGTTCATCGCCGGGACGAAGAAGAGCACGGCGAGCCACGGGGCGATCCGGGCCAGCCCACCGAGGCGACGCAGGTCGGTGCTGCCGGCCCGCTCCTCGACCAGGCCGGCGACCAGGAAGAGGGTGGTCTGGATGGTGATGTGGTGCACCACGTAGAAGATCGCCCCGGTGAGGCCGGCGGCGGTGCCCAGCGCCACCCCGAAGATCATGTAGCCGATGTGGCTGACCAGGGTGAAGGAGAAGAGCCGCTTCATGTCGTGCTGGGCGACCGCGCCGAGGATGCCGACCAGCATGGTCAGCCCGGCCAGGACCAGCAGCAACGGGTCGACCCGGCCGCCGGGGAAGAGCAGCGTCTCGGTGCGGATGATCGCGTACACGCCGACCTTGGTGAGCAGGCCGGCGAAGACCGCGGTGACCGGGGCGGGCGCGGTCGGGTAGCTGTCCGGCAGCCAGGCGGAGACCGGGAAGACCGCCGCCTTGATACCGAAGGCGAGCAGCAGCATCAGCTGCAGGGACAGGCGTACGCCGCCCGGCAGGGCGTCCAGCCGTCCGGCGAGCTGGGCCATGTTGAGGGTGCCCGTGGCCGCATACACCAGGCCGACCGCCGCCAGGAAGATCATCGAGGAGAGGACGCTGACCACCACGTACGTCGAGCCGGTCCGGATCCGGACCTCGGTGCCGCCGAGGGTGATCAGCACGAAGCTCGCCGCCAGCAGGATCTCGAAGCCGACGAAGAGGTTGAACAGGTCACCGGCGAGGAAGGCGTTGGTCACGCCGGCGGTGAGCACCAGATAGGTGGGGTGGTAGATGCTCACCGGAGCGGTCTCGCCGGTCTCCCCACGCCCCTGCCCGATGGAGTAGAGCAGCACGCAGAGGGTCACCGCCGAGGAGACCACCAGCATCAACGCGGACAGCTGGTCAGCGACCAGCACGATGCCGACAGGTGGCGGCCAACCACCCACCCGGACCACCACCGGCCCGTGCCGGTACGCCTCGACCAGCAGCACCGCCGCGATCACCACGTTGCTGGCCAGGCCGACCACGCTGACCGTCCGCTGGATCTGGGGCCGGCCGGCCAGGATCAGGGTGAGCGCGGCGCCGAGCAGCGGCACCACCACCGGCAGCGGCACCAGGGCGGGGGTCATGGGCCCCCCTCCGCCCGCGACTGCGGGGCTCGCAGAACCGGCTCACTCCTCGCGCTCACGGTGCCGGCCTCTGCTCGCGACTGCGGGGCTCGCAGAACCGGCTCACTCCTCGCGCTCACGGTGCCGGCCTCTGCTCGCGACTGCGGGGCTCGCAGAACCGGCTCACTCCTCGCGCTCACGGTTGCTTCCCCCGCCGGCGTAGCCGGCGCAGCGCCGGCCCGGGATCCACCTGCTCGGGGTCCCTGTCGGGCCCCTCTCCGCCGAGGTCCGCGGTGGACACCTCGTTCCGCTCGGCCAGCCGGGCGACCTGCCGGTCCTCCAGGTCGTCCTGCACCTCGTCGTCACCGCTGAGATGCCAGCTCCGGTAGGCGACCGCGAGCAGGAACGCGGTCAGCCCGAACGTGATCACCACGGCGGTCAGCACCATGGCCTGCGGCAGAGCGTCGCTCATCTCGCCGTTCGACACCGTGCCCACCAACGGCGCGGCACCGGACCGGCCACCGAGCAGGATCAGCAGGTTCACCCCGTTGCCCAGCAGGATGACGCCGAGCAGGATCCGGGTGAGGCTGCGTTCCAGCAGCAGCGCTCCGCCGGTGGCGACGAGCACCCCGACGGTGATCACCAGGACCAGGGTGGGTCCGGTCGCGCCCCTCGTCATGTCGGATTCCCCTCCCGCTCGACCACCAGCCCTCGGGCCGGCTCGCCGGCCGCCTCCACGTGCCGGTCCACCTCGGCGCCGAGGCTGCGCAGGATGTCCAGCACCAGCCCGACCACGATCAGGTAGACGCCGATGTCGAAAAAGAGCGACGTGACCAGGTAGTAGTGGCCGATCAGCGGCAGCCAGAGGTTGACCTTGACGCTCTGCAGCACGTCGCCGGTGAGCAGCAGGCCGAGCACGCCGCCGCCGACCGAGACGGCCAGCCCGGTGCCGAGCACCGTCCCGGCCCCGACCGGGGCCGCCTCGGCCAGCTCATACCGGCCGCCGGCCAGGTAGCGGAGGATCAGCGCGAGGCTGGCGACCAGCCCGCCGGAGAAGCCGCCGCCCGGGGCGTTGTGGCCGGAGAAGAGCAGGAACAGCGAGAAGAGCAGCACGGTGTGGAAGATCAGCCGGGTGACCACCTCGAAGACGATCGAGCGACGACGCGCGTGCAGGGTGGCCCCGCCGCGCAGCCACACCGTGCGCCGGTCGCGGCGGGGTCCGGCGGGGCGGGGACGGCGGGGCCGGGGACCGGTGCGGGACCGCTCGAAGATCAGGCTGGCCACCCCGGTCGCGGCCACCACCAGCACCGCGATCTCCCCCATGGTGTCCCAGGCCCGGATGTCCACCAGAGTCACGTTGACCACGTTGTGTCCGTAGCCCTCGGCGACCGCCAGGTCGGGGAAGGCCGGCGAGATCGACGGCGCACGGCGGGCGCTCGCCGCGGCCAGGGCGAGGCCCGCCGTCACCAGCCCGGCCGCGACCCCGATGCCCCGGCGTACCCAGCGGCTGCGGCGCAGTGGGCGGGCCGAGAAGCGTTCCGGCAACCGCCGCAGCACCAGCACGAAGACCGCGATGGTGGCGGTCTCCACCAGGAACTGGGTCAGCGCCAGGTCCGGCGCGCCGTACAGGACGAACATCATCGCGGTGCCGTAGCCGGTGACCCCGACCAGGAGCATCGCGGTGAGCCGGCGTCGGGCGCCGACGGCGAGCAGCGCGGCCACCGCGATCACCACGCAGACCACCAGCTGCACCGGGGTGTCCCAGACCGCGATCTCGTTGCGCCACGGCCGGGTGAGCAGCATCGCCGAGCCGGGCACCAGCACCAGGGCGAGCAGGACCGTGCCGAGGTACTGCGGCAGCGAACCCCGCTGGGT
Source organism: Micromonospora mangrovicola (assembly GCF_047200535.1). NCBI lineage: Bacteria > Bacillati > Actinomycetota > Actinomycetes > Micromonosporales > Micromonosporaceae > Micromonospora > Micromonospora mangrovicola. The sequence goes on from NZ_JBJZOG010000008.1 coordinate 18,212, forward strand.
CGCGCTGGTCACCTCGATGGCGAACCGGTCGAACCGGTGGGTCAACCACTCGTACCCCTGGTTCCCGCCGACGGGGAAGCGCAGCCGGGCCAGCGCCGGGGTGAGCGGGCCACGGACCAGGTGCAGCAGCACGCCTCCGCCGACGGCCACGGCGGACAGACCCAGCGCCGCGGTCGGCCCGTGCCAGAGCGCCAGGCGCTCGCCGACCGGGCCGAAGAGTTCGGCGTACGGGCTGAGCAGGTCGCCGAGCGGGCCGGCGGCGGGACCGGCGGCGAGCCCGGCCACCGCGAGCAGGCCGGCTGGTGCCAGCATCGCCGCCGGGGGCCGCTCGATCGCGGTGGCCGGAAGATTGGGGCGCGTGGCGAAGGCCCCCCAGAGAAACCGGATGCTGTACGCGACGGTGAGCGTGGTGCCCGCCACCAGCCCGGCGAGCACCAGGGGCCGTCCGGTGAACGCGGCGAGCACCGCCTCCTTGGCCACGAAGCCGAGCAGCGGCGGCAACCCGGCCATCGAGGCGGCGGCCAACGCGGCGATTGCGGCCAGCGTCGGGGCGGCGCGGGCCACGCCGGACAGCCCACGCAGGTCCCGGGTGCCGGCGCTGTGGTCGAGGATGCCCACGACGAGGAAGAGCGGCGCCTTGAACAGCGCGTGCGCCAGCAGCATCGCCGTGCCGGCGAGCGCGGCCTGCGGGGTGCCCGCCCCGAGCACCAGGACGATCAGGCCGAGCTGGCTGACCGTGCCGTACGCCAGCAGCAGCTTCAGGTCGGTCTGCCGCAGCGCCGCCCAGCCGCCGATGATCAGGGTGACCAGCCCGGCGAGCACGGTCACCGGACCCCACGGCCCGACCGGGGCGAGCGCGGGGCCGAGCAGCCCGACCAGGAAGACGCCGGCCTTCACCATCGCCGCCGCGTGCAGGTAGGCGCTGACCGGGGTGGGCGCGGCCATCGCCACCGGCAGCCAGGAGTTGAACGGGAACACCGCGGACTTGGCGAGGGCCCCGGCGAGGATCAGCAGCACGGCCAGGATGAGGTACCCGCCGCCGGACAGCGGGACCGTGGTGATCAGGGACCACCGGTAGCCGCCCGCGTGGTGGCCGAGCAGCAGGAAGCCGACGAGCATGGCCAGCCCGCCCAGGGTGGTGACGGTGAGCGCCTGGGCGGCCGCCCAGCGGCTGGACCGCCGTTCGGTGCTGTGCCCGATCAGCAGGTAGGAGAAGACCGTGGTCAGCTCCCAGAAGACGTAGAGCAGCAGCAGGTCGTCGGAGACGACCAGCCCGAGCATGGCCCCGGCGAAGGCGACCATGACGGCCGCGAACTGGGCCAGCCCCACCGAGCCGGCGTGGAAGTAACGCGCGGAGTAGACCAGCACCAGCGCACCGACGCCGCCGACCAGCAGCAGCATCAGCCAGGACAGGGTGGTCACCCGCAACGCCACGTCGAGCCGGAGCTGCGCGATCCACGGGTACGTCTCGATTACCGCGCCGCCGTGGCGGACCGCGCCGGTGTGGGCGACCGCCCAGCCGAACGTGGCGGCCGGGGCGAGCGCGAGCAGGTGGCAGGCACGCGGACCCCACCGGCGGACCAGCAACGGCGCGAGCAGGGCCGCCACCAGGTGCAGGATCAGCAGGACGAGCACGCGCACTCCACGGTCGAGGTGGCAGCGCGCGGGGCACGCTGCGGCCACGACCGATCAGACGTCACATCGCCGCCGCTGCGGGCGCTTTTCCGGAAACCCACCCGCCGGGCCCGCCTGCCCCGGCCCGGCCCAGGTCGGGTGGAGCTCGGATCTCATCGCGAACGCCTCGGTCAGCGACGGGACGGGTGGCTCTCCACCAGCAGGTCGGGGCGGTCGAGCTGGCGGGCGACCTTGTTGACCATCCGTTGGGCGGCGGCGAGGGAACGGACCGGAAGCAGCTTGCCCCGGCTCTCCCGGCGCAGCACGAAGTAGTGCACCGCGGCACGGACCAGCCCTCGGTCGGCGGCGCTGGAATGGGCGGTGGCGACGACGAGTTCGCGCAGGCAGCGGGCCAGTTCCTCGGCCAGCTCCAGCTCGGGGCCGTGCAGGCCGGTGCGGAGCACGGCGAGATGGCCGTCGACCTTGCGGATGAGCACGTCGGTCCCGGGCCCGGAGCCGCGCTCCTCGACGATCATCCGTGCCCTCCACCCGACGTGCGTTGGGAGTGAAGTTACTTTATGTTGTGCGTCACAAGCAAGCAGTTAAGTAAGACTTAACGTAAGTAATATCCCAAGCGCGACGTAAAACACCGACCCGGACAGAACAGCGCTCGGCACCGAGTGAATGTCACATCCGCGAGGCAGGATGGAGGCGTGGCGAACGAGGTGACCGGCGGGGACGCGGCCGTGCTGGCGGATTTCGGCTCCGCGACCCGGGAATGGTTCGGCGCCGCCTTCGCCGCCCCCACCGCCGCCCAGGCCGGTGCCTGGCGCTCCGTCGCCGCCGGGCGCAACGCCCTGGTCGTCGCCCCGACCGGCTCCGGCAAGACCCTGGCCGCCTTCCTCTGGTCGCTGGACCGGCTGGCCAAGGAGTCGCCACCGGCCGAGACCCGACACCGCTGCCGGGTGCTCTACGTCAGCCCGCTCAAGGCCCTCGCCGTCGACGTCGAGCGCAATCTGCGCGCCCCGCTCGCCGGCATCCGGCAGGCCGCCACCCGGCTCGGCCTCACCCCGCCGGACATCACCGTCGGCATGCGGACCGGCGACACCCCGGCCGACGAGCGGCGCGCCTTCGCGCGCACTCCGCCGGACATCCTCATCACCACACCGGAGTCACTCTTCCTGCTGCTCACCTCCGCCGCCCGGGACTCGCTGCGCGGGGTGCGCACAGTGATCGTCGACGAGGTGCACGCGGTCGCCGGCACCAAGCGCGGCGCCCACCTGGCCCTCTCCCTGGAACGTTTGGACGCGTTGCTGGAGACACCGGCCCAGCGCATCGGGCTGTCGGCCACCGTCCGGCCGATCGACGTCTGCGCCCGGTTCCTCGGCGGCGCCCGGCCGGTCGACGTGGTGCAGCCGCGCAGCGGCAAGACCATCGAGGTCAGCGTGCAGGTGCCGGTGGAGGACATGACCCGCCTAGACGAGCAGGAGTCGCCGGAGGACGACCTCGGCGGCATCGGCCCGCGCCGGGCGTCCATCTGGCCGGCGGTCGAGGAGCGGGTCTTCTCGCTGATCCGGTCGCACCGGTCGACCATCGTCTTCACCAATGCACGGCGCAGTGCGGAACGGCTCTGCGCCCGGCTCAACGAGCTGGCCGCCGAGGAGCTGGCGGCGGCGTCCACGGCCGCCGGCAGCCGCACCGCGCAGGGCGGCGGTCCGGACGCCGCCGGGGCGTCCGGTGGGCCGGCGGGGCCGTTGCGGGCACCGCGCCAGCCGGCGGAGATGATGGCCCAGTCCGGGGCGGCGACCGGCGCGCCGCCGGTGATCGCCCGGGCCCACCACGGCAGCGTCTCCCGGGAGGAGCGCAAGCACATCGAGGAGGCGCTGAAGTCGGGGCAGCTACCCGCCGTGGTCGCCACCTCCAGCCTGGAGCTCGGTATCGACATGGGCGCGGTCGACCTGGTGGTGCAGATCGAGGCCCCGCCCAGCGTCGCCGCCGGTCTGCAACGCGTCGGCCGGGCCGGGCACCAGGTCGGTGCGGTGTCCCGGGGCGTGGTCTTCCCGAAGCACCGGGGCGACCTGCTCTCCTGCACCGTGGTCGCCGAGCGGATGGCCGACGGCGCCATCGAGGAGCTGCACTACCCGCGCAATCCACTCGACGTGCTGGCCCAGCAGATCGTCGCGATGGTGGCGCTGGAGCCGTGGCGGCTCGGCGACCTCGCCGTGCTGGTCCGCCGGGCCGCCCCGTTCGCCGAGCTGCCCGACTCGGCGCTGCACGCGGTGCTCGACATGCTCTCCGGGCGGTACCCGTCGACCGCTTTCGCCGAGCTGCGGCCCCGTCTGGTCTGGGACCGGGCCACCGACCTGCTCACCGGCCGTCCCGGCGCGCAGCGGCTCGCGGTGACCAGCGGCGGCACCATCCCCGACCGGGGGCTGTTCGGCGTCTTCCTGGCCGGTGCCGAGCGCGCCGCCCGGGTCGGCGAGCTGGACGAGGAGATGGTCTACGAATCCCGGGTCGGCGACGTGTTCCTACTCGGCTCGTCGTCCTGGCGGATCGAGGAGATCACCCCCGACCGGGTGCTGGTCTCGCCCGCCCCCGGCCAGGCGGCCCGGATGCCGTTCTGGAAGGGCGACCAGCTCGGCCGGCCGGTCGAGCTGGGCCGGGCCATCGGCGCCCGGGTCCGGGCGCTGCTGCGCCAGGGCGACGACGACGCCGTCGCCACGCTGCGCGCCGGCGGGCTGGACGACTGGGCCGCCGGCAACCTGATGGCGTACCTGCGGGAGCAGAAGGCGGCCACCCGCTCCCTGCCCGACGACCGGACCGTGGTGGTCGAGCGGTTCCGCGACGAGCTGGGCGACTGGCGGCTCGCCGTGCACTCGGTGCTCGGCGCCCGGGTCAACGGCCCGTGGGCCCTCGCGATCGGCCGTCGCCTCGCCGAACGGTACGGAGTGGACGCCCAGGTCATGCCCTCCGACGACGGCATCGTGGTCCGCCTGCCGGACACCGCCGACTCCCCGCCCGGCGCCGACGTGGTGGTCTTCGAGCCCGACGAGATCGCCCAGCTCGTCGAGGAGTCCGTCGGCACCTCCGCGCTCTTCGCCGCCCGGTTCCGCGAGTGCGCGGCCCGGTCCCTGCTGCTGCCCCGCCGCGATCCGCGCCGCCGGCAGCCGCTCTGGCAGCAGCGCCAGCGCGCCGCGCAGCTGCTCGACGTCGCCCGCGAGTACGCCGACTTCCCGGTGACCCTGGAGGCCGCCCGGGAGTGCCTGCAGGACGTCTTCGACCAGCCGGCGCTCGCCGAGCTGATGCGCGACCTGGCGGCCCGCAGGGTACGCCTGGTCGAGGTCGAGTCCGAGCGTCCGTCGCCGTTCGCCCGCTCGCTGCTCTTCGGGTACGTCGGCGCGTTCCTCTACGAGGGCGACGCGCCCCTGGCCGAGCGCCGGGCCGCCGCCCTGGCCCTCGACTCGGCCCTGCTCGGCGAGCTGCTCGGCCGGGTCGACCTGCGTGAGCTGCTCGACCCGGCGGTGCTCACCGAGACCGAGCGGCAGCTGCGCTGGCGCACCGAGCAGCGGCGCCCCCGCGACGCCGAGGACGTGGTCGAGCTGCTCCGGGTGGTCGGCGACCTGAGCGAGCCGGAGCTGGCCGAGCGGGGCGTGCCGGTGGCGTGGCTGGCCGAGCTGGAGGCCGCCCGGCGGGTGCTGCGGGTCCGGATCGCCGGCGCGGAGCGCTGGGTGATCGTCGAGGACGCGGCCCGACTGCGCGACGCGCTCGGCGTGGCGCTGCCGGTCGGGGTGGCCGAGGCGTACCTGGCGCCGGTGGCCGACCCGCTCGGCGACCTGGTCGCCCGGTACGCCCGTACCCACGGCCCGTTCGCGGCGGCCACCTGCGCCGCCCGGTTCGGGCTCGGCGTGTACGTCGTCGAACAGGCGCTGCGCCGGCTCGGCGGCACCGGTCGGGTGGTCTCCGGCGAGTTCGCCCCGGACAGCGTCGGCACCCAGTGGTGCGATGCCGAGGTGCTGCGCCTGCTGCGCCGCCGCTCCCTGGCCGCGCTGCGCCGGGAGATCGAGCCGGTGCCGCCCCGGGCGCTCGCCGGGTTCCTGCCCCGCTGGCAGCAGGTCGGCTCGTCGGCCCGGGGTGTGGAGGCCCTCGCGGCCACCCTCGAGCAGATGCAGGGCGCCGCGGTGCCCGCGTCCGCGCTGGAGCGCCTCGTGCTGCCCGCCCGGGTGGCCGACTACTCCCCGGCGCAGCTCGACGAGCTCTGTGCCAGCGGCGAGGTGGTCTGGGCCGGGTCCGGGGCGATCTCCGGCGGCGACGGCTGGGTCATCCTGGCGTACGCGGACACCGCCCCGCTGCTGCTGCCGCCGCCGGACGAGGCGCTGGCCCTGACCCCGCTGCACGACGCCGTGCTGGAGGCGCTCGGCGACGGTCAGGCACTCTTCTTCCGCTCGCTGTCGGACCGGGTGGGGTCCACCGACGACACCGCCCTGGCCGCCGCGATCTGGGACCTGGTCTGGGCCGGGCACCTCACCAACGACACCCTCGCCCCGCTGCGGACGGTGCTCGGCGGGGGCGGGGCCCACCGCGCCCGGCCGTCCGCGCCGCGGACCCGCTACCGCCGGCCCGGCCGGGTGGCGCTGCCCAGCCGGGGCGGGCCGCCCACCGTGGCCGGCCGCTGGTCCCGACTGCCCGAACGTGACCTCGACCCGACCCGCCGGGCCGCCGCCCTCGCCGACCTGCTGCTGGAGCGGCACGGCGTGGTCACCCGCGGGGCGGTCGTGGCCGAGCAGGTGACCGGCGGGTTCGCCGCCGTCTACCCGGTGCTGTCCGCGTTGGAGGAGCGCGGGGCGGCCCGGCGCGGCTACTTCGTCGAAGGGCTGGGGGCCGCCCAGTTCGCGGTGCCCGGGGCGGTCGACCGGCTCCGCGCGCTGGCCGACCCAACGGACGAGAGGCGGGGGCGGGGCGGGCCCACGATGGTGCTCGCCGCCACCGACCCGGCCAACCCGTACGGAGCGGCGCTGCCCTGGCCGGAACGGGTGGTCGACTCGGGTGACGGGGCGACCCCGGCCACCGGGCACCGGGCCGGACGCAAGGCCGGCGCGCTGGTCGTGCTGGTCGGCGGCGACCTGGTGCTCTACGTGGAGCGGGGCGGGCGGACCATCCTCTCCTTCACCGACGACACCGACGCGCTCGCGGCCGCGGGCAAGGCGCTCGCCGACGCGGTGCACTCCGGGGCGCTCGGGGCGATCTCGGTGGAACGCGCCGACGGCGAAGCGGTGCGCTCCTCGCCGCTGCGCGACGCGCTGACCGCCGCCGGCTTCCGCGCCACCCCCCGCGGCCTCCGCCTGCGCGGCTGACCTCCGCGGCGGCGGACGGGTGTGGGAAGTCCACGGGCGCGGCCGTCAGGGTGTGCCGGGCGCCGAACGGCGGGCCGGGCGGGCACCGCCGGTCGACCGCGCATGCCGGTCCGTGGCTCCCGGTCACCCGTTAGCCTTCCGGCATGGCCCCGACCGCCTGGATCTCGCTGACCACCGACTACGGCCTGAGCGACGGCTTCGTCGCCGCCTGCCACGGAGTGATCGCCCGGATCGCCCCGGCGGCCCGGGTGATCGACGTGACCCATCTGGTGCCGCCGGGAGACATCCGGCGGGGCGCCACGGTGCTCGCCCAGACCGTGCCACACCTGCCGTACGCCGTTCACGTCGGCGTGGTCGACCCGGGCGTCGGCACCGCCCGACGCGGGATCGCCCTGGTCACCCCGGGTGGTGTGCTCGTCGGGCCGGACAACGGGCTGCTGCTGCCGGCCGCCGCGGCGCTCGGCGGCGTCACGTCGGCGGTGGCGCTGACCGATCCGGGCTGGCAGGCCCCGGAGGTGTCCCGCACCTTCCACGGCCGGGACGTCTTCGCGCCGGTCGCGGCCCGGCTGGCCACCGGCGGGGCACCGGCCGACGCCGGCCCGGCGGTGGACCCGGCGACGCTGGTCCGTCTCCCGGCGCCGATGCTGCGCCGGGAGGCCGGCGGGTTCACCGCCGAGGTGCTCACCGTGGACCACTTCGGCAACGTGCAGCTCGCCGCCGGACCGGCGCTGCTCGACGAGGTCGGGCCGGCGCCGCTCGTCGCGGGCCGGCCGACCGTCCGTGGCCGGACCTTCGGCGACGCGCCCGCGGGTGGGCTGGTGCTCTTCGTCGACTCGGCCGGGCTGGTCGCGGTGGCGGTCAACGGCGGCCGGGCCGCCGACCGGCTCGGCCTCGCCCCCGGCGACCTGCTCACCGTGCGCGCACCCGACGCCGGCTGACCCGCCCCCGGCCGTCGGGTCCGATGTGCGGCACGCCGGTCAGGGCCGGTCCGGTCGGGGGTGAGGGAGGATGGAGGGGTGCCCGAAGGCGACACCGTCTGGAACACCGCCCGCGTCCTCCAGCGCGCCCTGGCCGGTGCCCGGCTCACCGGCAGCGACTTCCGCGTGCCGCAGCTCGCCACGACCGACCTGACCGGCTGGACCGTCCGGGAGTCGGCCAGCCGGGGCAAGCACCTGCTGCTCCGGCTCACCGCCCCGGCCGAGGCCGGCGGGCCGGCGGCCGCGCGGGACTGGACGCTGCACTCGCACCTGCGGATGGACGGCGCGTGGCGGGCGTACACCCCGGGCGAGCGGTGGGCCGCCCGTCCGGCGCACCTGATCCGGGTCGTGCTCCGCTCCCCCGGCGCGGTCGCGGTCGGCTATCACCTGCACGAGCTGGCGCTGATCCCGACCGCCGAGGAGGAGTCGCTGGTCGGCCATCTGGGTCCGGACCTGCTCGGCCCGGACTGGGACCCAAACGAGGCGGTCCGCCGGCTGGCCGCCCACCCGGACGCGACCATCGGCGAGGCGCTGCTGGACCAGCGCAACCTGGCCGGGGTGGGCAACCTCTACAAGTGCGAGCTGCTCTTCCTGCGCGGGATCTCCCCGTGGACCCCGGTCCACGCGGTGCCCGACCTGCCCGGCACGGTCGCCCTCGCGCAGCGGCTGCTGGCCGCCAACCGCGGACGGTGGACGCAGAGCACCACCGGCTCGTTGCAGCGGGGGCAGACCAGCTACGTGTACGGCCGCCGGGCCCAGCCGTGCCGGCGCTGCGGCACCGCCGTCCGCAGGGAGGAGCAGGGCGAACGGGTGACCTACTGGTGCCCGACCTGCCAGCCGGAGCGCCTCGCCGGCTGACCGCGACGCTCCGGTCCCGTGGAACTTCCACGAACCGGCAAGATCCCCCCGAGATACGGACGATTGGGTACTTCCCTCCCCACCGGCCGGCGTCGCATGCTGCGGTGGAGTGCTCACCGATCGTCAGCAGCACGTACGTCCATCACGCCGGGGTGGTGGACGGCGCGCCCCGACCCCGGGGAGAGCCATGGCCCTGTTCCGCAGATTCCGGCCGGGCTGGGCGGACCGTGCCGTCCGGACCGCCGAGGACCCCACGCCGACCGTGCCCGCCGCCCGGGCGGCCGAGGTGGCCGAGGAGACCGGCGCGGCGACGCCGACCAGCCTGGATCCGGCGGCCGTGCCGCGCTGCTTCGGTCCGGTGCCGAACTTCGCCGGGTCGCCGCTGCCGGCGCTGGACCCGGACGGACGACCGGTGCCCGGCACCGGCATCCGCAAGTTCGTCGACGCGCTGCCGGTGCCGGGTTCGCTCGCCACCCCCGGGCTCGGGGCCCGGCTGCCGGTGGCGGTAGCCGACACCATCACCTGGCCGGGCTGCGACTACTACGAGATCGGGTTGCAGGAGTACACCCAGCGACTGCACCGGGACCTGCCGGCCACCCGGCTGCGCGGCTACCGCCAGCTCAACCTGGGCACCGACGACGCCGGGCACAACACGGTCAGCCCGCCGGACCGGCCGTGGCACCTCGGCCCGATGATCATGGCGCGGCGCGGCCGGCCGGTCCGGATCAAGTTCATCAACCAGCTCCCCACCGGACGGGCCGGCGAGCTGTTCCTGCCGGTCGACGAGACCGTCGACGGGGCCGGCGTCGGGCCGCTGGGCGGTCCCGCGCCCTACCCGCAGAACCGGGCGGTACCGCACCTGGCCGGGTCGCAGACCGCCTGGATCAGCGCCGGCAACCCGTGGCAGTGGGTCACCCCGGCCGGCGAGATCACGCCGTACCCGACCGGGGTGGGGACGACGCCGGTGCCGGACATGCCGGCGCCGGGCGCCGGAGCCACCACGCTCTACTTCCCGAACGACCAGAGCGGCCGGCTGATGTGGCTGCACGACGACACCCTCGGCCTGTCCCGGCTGACCGTCTACTCCGGGCAGCTCGCGCTCTACCTCCTCACCGACCCGGCCGAGGAACGACTGGTCGACGACGGCGTGCTCCCCACCGACCAGCTTCCACTGGTGATTCAGGACAAGACCTTCGTGCCGGACGACGCCCAGCTCGCGGCGCAGGACCCGACCTGGGACCGGGACCGCTGGGGCGCCAAGGGCAGCCTCTGGCACCCGCACGTCTACCAGCCCCGGCAGAACCCGTACCGGAGCACCGGGAGCAACCCCACCGGCCGCTGGGACTACGGCCCGTGGACGCACGACCCGGACGGCGGCGCCAGCCCGTGGGTGGCCCCGGTGCCGAACCCGCACCACGACCCGGTCGCCGAGCCGGACGAGCCGCCGCTGGCGCCGGGCGTGCCGCACCCCTCGGCGGTCCCCGCGGCATACGGGGACACCCCGCTGGTCAACGGGGTGGCCTACCCGTATCTGGAGGTGGAACCGCGGGCGTACCGGTTCCGGATCCTCAACGCCTGCGCGGACCGCAGCCTCAACCTCCAGCTCTACCGGGCCTGCTCGGACGAGCCGATGTGGACCGACGCCGGCGGCCCGGCCGAGCCGGAGGCCGGCGAGGTGCCGATGGTCGACGCGGTGCGAGCGGCCGGGCGGCCGGCGTACTGGCCCACCGACGGGCGCGAGGGTGGGGTGCCCGACCCGCGCGCCGCCGGCCCGGACCTGATCCAGATCGGCAACGAGGGCGGCCTGCTGCCCGCCCCCGTGATGCTGGTCAACCGCCCGGTCGGCTTCCGGTACGACCGGCAGGACCCGACCGTGCTCAACGTGGACGGGCACACCCTGCTGCTCGCCCCCGGCGAGCGGGCCGACGTGGTGGTGGACTTCGCCACCGTCCCGCCGGGCAGCACGTTGATCCTCTACAACGACTGCCCGGCCCCGCTGCCCCGCTTCGACCCCCGCTACGACCACCACACCGACGCCCCGGACCGCACCCCCACCGGCGGCCTGCCCGCCACCCTGCCCGGGTACGGCCCGAACACCCGCACCCTGCTCCAGTTCCGGGTGGCCGGCACCCCGGCCGCGCCGTACGACCGGGCCCGGCTGGCCGCCCGCCTCCCCGGCGCGTACGCGCAGAGCCAGCGACCGCCGATCGTGCCGCAGCCGGCGTACGACGCGGCGTTCGGCACCCGCACCCCCCGGGAGACCCTGGTGCCGGCGCGCGGCACCTCGGTCACCTTCACCCCGGCCGGGTCGGTCGCCCCGGTGACCCTGCCCCTCGAGGTCAAGTCGCTCGGGCAGGTCTTCGAACCCCGCCACGGCCGGGCGGTGGGCCGGCTCGGCGTCGGCCACCCGCTCGCCGGTCCGATCGCCCCGGGGACGCTCCCGCTCGGGCCGGTCGACCCGGCCACCGAGGTGCTGTACGCGACCGATCCCGCCACCCCGGTCGGCGGGCCGGCCGACGGCACCCAGTTCTGGCGGATCGTGGGCGACGCGCCGGCCACCCACCCGGTGCACGTCGAGGGCGGCGACCTGCAAGTGGTCAACCGGGTCGGCTGGGACGGCACCATCCGCCCGCCCGACGGCGGCGAGCTGGGCTGGAAGGAGACCGTCCGGGTCAACCCGCGCGAGGATGTGATCGTGGCGCTGCGCCCGGTCCCGCCCACCCTGCCCTTCAAGATCGGCGACAGCGTACGGCTGCTCGACCCGGCCCGCCCGCCCGGCGTACGGCTCGACGCCAGCCCGGTCAGCCCGGTCGACGGGCGGCCGTCGATCGTGGTCAACCAACCGGTCAACCTGGGCTGGGAGTACCGCTGGGGGAGCCGCGCGGCGGGGCTGCGCGACCAGGGCATGAGCCGGCCGCTGGTGCTGCGGGTCGCGCCGAAGGCCCCGACCGGGCTGACCGCCACCCCGGCGCCCGGCTCGGCCACCGCGCTGCCGGCCATCGCGCTCGCCTGGACGGGCAACGGCAGCCGCCCGCCGGCCACCAGCCACCGGCTGCAACGAGCCACCGACGCCGGCTTCACCGCCGGGCTGACCGAGATCACCGTGGCGGCCACCGCCACCCGGTACACCGACGCGACGGTGACCCCCGGGGTCACCTACCACTACCGGATCCGGGCGGAGAACGCGGTGAGCTGCTCGGCCTGGTCGAACAGCATCCCGGCCGCCGTGCGGCTCAGCTCCCCGGCGAAGCTGACCGCGGCCGTGCCGCCGGCCGCGCCGCTGCGGGTCGCGCTGCGCTGGGCGAACCGGTCGTTCGCCACCGGGGTGGACGTGCAGCGGGCGACCAACCCGACGTTCACCAGCGGACCGGGCACCACCGCCATCACGGTCGGCGAAGCCCACCTCGACCCGGCGGTCGCCCCGGACACCACGTACTACTACCGGGTCCGCACCACGTACCTGGGTGCGGCCTCACCCTGGTCCACGGTGGCCACGGTGACCACCCCAGCCCGCCCGGCGGTGCCCACCGCGGTGTGCGCCACCGCCACCGCGCCCACGCCGGACACCGCCGTGGTGATCCTGAACTGGGCGGCCGACACCTCGACCGGCCCGGGCTCCGGCTTCGTCGTGCAGCGGGCCACCGACCCGGGCTTCAGCCGGGAGGTGGAGAACTTCACCGTCACCGGCCGGGGGTTCACCAACACCGGTCTGGCCCGGGGCGTCGTCTACCACTACCGGATCCGCGCGTACAACGTGGTCGGCACCTCCACCTGGACCACCCCGGTCCCGGTCACCACCCCCGACTGACCGCGGGTCAGGGGGTGCGGAGCGGCGGGTGTGCGGTGCGGAGTTCGGCGAGGGCGGCGGCGACGCCGTGCAGAAGGTCGGTGGCCTCGGTGAGGCGGGACGCGGCCGGATGTTCGGTGGTCGGCCGGGCGTCCTCGGCGAGGTAGCCGGCGGCGGCCACCACCAGCCGCTCGTACGCGGCCACGCCGCTCTCCAACTGGGCGGCCAGGGTGGCGTGCGCCTCGGCGAGCGACCCCCGGGCCTCCGCCGGGGCCAGCTTGAGGGCGCGTTCGACACCGGCCACCCGGTGGGCGAGGTCGCGCAGCGAGCGGTCGGCCTCCGCGGCCTCGCGGACGGCCGGCTCGGCCAGCCCGTCGAGCCGAACGGCCATCCCGGCCAGGGTCGACGACGCCCGGTCCAGCCGGGCCCACGCCTGCGCCACGGTGGTGCCGCGCAGCGCCAGGCGGGACCGGGCCCGGCGTACCTCGGCGAGGACGCCCGGGCCGACGGGGAGGCGCTCCACGGCGGCGACCAGCCGGGCGCGGGAGCGGGCCGCGGCCTCGGCCGGATCGAGGGCGGGCGGTGCCGGCACGGCGGCGAGGGCCCGCAGGTCGGCCCAGCGCCAGGCGGCGACCGCGATGGCGCTGCCGGCGGCGCCGGCCCAGACCGCGTCCGGCAGGCCGAGCCCGGCGTACGGGGTCAGCACCGCCGCCGCGCCGCCGAGCCCGCCGGCCAGGACGCTCCACCGGCGTGCGGAACGCCGCAACCGGCGCAGTCGACGAAAGTGTCGCGCCCGCTCGTCCGCCATCGTCCGCTCCCCGCGTCTCAGCTGGTGGTGGTCTCCCCGGTGCCGCGCTCCCGGCTCATGCTGGCCCGGATCTGGTCGAGGCGGGCGGCGGCCGCCGGGTCGGCGGCCGGGGCGGGCTGCCCCACGGCCGGGCGCTCCTGCCCGCCGGTGAGCTGCTCGCCGGCCATGCTCGACCGGATCTGCTCCAGTCTCGCCGATCCGGCCGAGTCGAGCGTCGCCTTCTGGATCTCCAGCATCCGGCCCTCGACCGAGTTGCCGGCCAGTTCGGCCCGGCCCATCGCGTCGGCGTACCGGCGCTCGATGCGGTCCCGGACCTCGTTCAGGGACGGGGTGCTGCCCGGGGCGGTGAGCGAGGACATCGACTCCAGCGAGCGGGCCACGCTCTCCTGCATCTTGGCCTGCTCCAGCTGGCTGAGCAGCTTGGTCCGCTCGGCCAGCTTCTGCTGGAGGATCATCGAGTTGTTCTCGACCGCCTTGCGCGCCTGAGCGGCCGCGCCGAGCGCCTGGTCGTGCAGGGTCTTCAGGTCCTCGGTGGCCTGCTCGGCGGAGACCAGCTGGGTGGCGAGGAGCTGGGCGGACTGCTCGTACCGGCCCGCCTCGGTCTCGTCACCGCGGGCACGGGCCTGGTCGGCGAGGACCAGGGCCTGCCGGGCGTTCGCCTGGAGCTGCTCGACCTCGGACATCTGCCGGGACAGCTTCATCTCGAGCTGGCGTTGGTTGCCGATCACCGCCGCCGCCTGCTGGACCAGCGCCTGGTGCTGCCGCTGGGCCTCCTCGATGGCCTGCTGGATCTGCACCTTCGGGTCGGCGTGCTCGTCGATCTTCGCGCCGAAGAGCGCCATCAGGTATTTCCAACCCTTGACGAACGGGTTCGCCATCTCCGCGTTGTCCCCTCAGTAGCGTCGCGCCGCCTCGACCGGGCCGGGCGGGATCGACCGGTGAGTCGCGCGGTGTGCCTCCATCGTCCCAGGCGTACACCAGCGTGACACCTGGACAACCCTGATCAACAGTACGCGGCGGCCGCCACCGGAGGCCATGCCCTGACGCGGGTTCAGGCGGCGCAGACCACGTCGCGGTCCGCGGGGCGGACCCGGGTGCTGCGCAGCGTCGCCTTGAGCGGCGAGTCCTGCCGGACCTGGACCGACACCGACCCGTCCGAGGAGACCTGCCGGACGCCCCGGTTGGTCGCCTTGCGGACCACCGGCGGGGCGACCGGCGTCGGCTCGACCGGCTCGCCGGCCACCGGCACCAGCACGCCCGGCATCTGCTCGGCCAGGGCGACCGTGTCGCTGACCTCACGGAGCAGCTCGGAGAGGCGGGCGCCGAGCGCGTCGCAGATCGCGGCCAGCAGCTCGCTGGACGGCTCCTTCTGACCCCGCTCGATCTCCGAGAGGTAGCCGAGGCTCACGTTGGCGGCGGAGGAGACCTCACGGAGGGTGCGGTGCTGCCCCTGCCGGCGCGCCCGCAGTGCGTCACCGATCACCCGGCGTAGCAGGACCATCGCACCTCCCCCTGACGGGACCACCATCTCCGGCCGACCGTACCGCGCCGGACGCGGTCGCCCGCCCCCGACGCCGACCGTCGGAGCCTTCCCGCAACCGTACCCGTTGCCGGGCCCGCCGACATCCCGCCCCACCCCTCGAATTGCGCCGTTCCGGCCGCCGGGACGGTTTCCGGCCCGGCCGGCCGGCGCGCCCGCGGTCGGGCGTGTCGCCACCCGGCTCACCGGCGGCCCGCTCCGGCCGGGTCGGCAGCGTCGACCAGGCCGGTCGCGGTCGGGTCCGCCGCGTCGGGACCGCCGTTCGCGGCCTGGATCCGTTCGGTGAGCAACCGCAGCGCCTCGATCACCGCGGCCCCACGGATCCGGTCCCGCCCGCCGTCGAGGTCGAGCCGGCGGACCGTGGTGCCGCCGGGCCCGGCGGCGGCGACGTACACCAGGCCGACCGGCTTGCCGTCCTGCGGCTCCGGCCCGGCCACGCCGGTGGTAGCCAGGCCCCAGTGGGCGCCGCACCGCCGACGCCCACCCTCGGCGAGCGCGGCGGCCACGTCCGGGTCCACCGGTCCGCGCTCCCTGAGCAGGTCCTCGGGTACGCCGGCCAGCTCCGACTTCAACTCGGTGGCGTAGACCACCAGGCCGCCCCGGTAGACGCCGCTCACTCCGGCGATCTCCACGATCGTGCTGGCGAGCGCCCCGCCGGTGAGCGACTCGACGGTCGCCAGGGTCTCGCGCCGTTCGTGCAGGCTGTGCACGACGAACGCGGCCCGACCCGCCTCGACCCGCTCGTGCGTCGCGTCCGTCCCCATGGTCAACACCTCTTCCCCGGCGACCCGGCCCTCATCCTTGCAGCCGCAGGGGCGGTCAGGGAGTGGGGCGGCGCAGGCGCACGGCCTGGGCGACGTAGTCGAAGCCGGTGACCACGGTGACCACGACCGCCGCGCCCATGATCCACGGACCGACCTCGGCCAGCGCGGCGGGCATCGGCCAGAGGTACCAGGTGATGGCGAGGATCTGGAGCGCAGTCTTGATCTTGCCGCCCCGGCTGGCGGCGATGACGCCGTGCCGGATCACCCAGAACCGCAGGGCGGTGATACCCAGCTCACGGGCGAGGATCACCGCGGTCACCCACCAGGGCAGGCGGTCGTAGACGGAGAGCAGCACCAGCGCGGCGCCGGTGAGCGCCTTGTCGGCGATCGGGTCGGCGACCTTGCCCAGCGAGGTGACCAACCCGAACCGGCGGGCGATCCAGCCGTCCACCAGGTCGGTCACCGAGGCGATCACGAAGATCAGACAGGCGACCATCCGCCAGCCGGCGTGGCTCATCCCGGACGCGACCACCGTCGCGGCGAAGACCGGCACCAGCACCAGCCGCACCGCGGTCAGCACGTTCGCGGCGTTGAACAGGGGCACCCGGGACGCCACCGTCGACTCCGCCCCGGTCATACCTGGCACCGCACCACGTGGCTCCCCCGCTCCGTCCGGGCCCGTCGTCACCGTGCCGCGCCGGGCGCCGCCGAGATCATCTCATCCGGCACGGCGACCAGGTCGACACCCTCGGTCGCGGTGACCGTGGCCCGGACCAGGTCGCCCGGTCGCAGCGCGGCCAGGTCGACCCCGCCGTCGGCCGGCGCGACCAGGGTGGTCGAGCCGTCGACCTCGGGCGCCTGGTGGGCCGCACGCCCCTCGACCACGCCGTCGGTGACCGTGTCGACCAGCACCTCGACCGTCGAGCCGAGCCGCTCCTCGGCCCGCTGGGAGCAGAGCTCGTCGGCGAGCGCGGCGAGCTTGTCGTACCGCCGCTTGACGGTGGCGGCGCTGACCTTGCCGGGCAGGCCGGCGGCCTCGGTGCCGTCCTCGTCGCTGTAGTCGAACACGCCGATCGCGTCCAGCCGCGCCTCGGTCAGGAACCGGACCAGCTCGTTGACATCCTGCCGGGTCTCGCCCGGGAAGCCGACGATGAAGTTGCTGCGCGCGCCCGCCTCCGGCGCCAGGGCGCGGGCGGAGGCGAGCAGCTCCAGGAAGCGGTCGGTGGAGCCGAACCGGCGCATCCGGCGCAGTACCGGCTCGCTGGAGTGCTGGAACGACAGGTCGAAGTACGGCGCGACGCCGGGCGTGGTGGCGATCACCTCGACCAGCCCGGGCCGGGTCTCGGCCGGCTGGAGGTAGCTGGCCCGGACCCGGACGATCCCGTCGATCGCGGCGAGCTGCGGCAGCAGCTTCTCCAGCGCCCGGGGGTCACCGAGATCCTTGCCGTACGAGGTGGAGTTCTCGCTCACCAGCACCAGCTCGCGGACGCCGGTCTTGGCCAGCCACTCCGCCTCGGCGAGCAGCTCGTCCGGGGTGCGCGAGACGAACGCCCCGCGGAACGCCGGGATGGCGCAGAACGCGCAGCGCCGGTCGCAGCCGCTGGCCAGCTTGAGCGAGGCGACCGGCCCGGTGTCGAGCCGGTGCCGCAGCACCTGCCGCAGATGCGCCGGGGTGCGCTCGTCGGGCTCGGTGGTCACCCGGGTCGGGGTGCCATGGCCGGGCAGCGACACCGCCGCCTCGCGCCGCTTCACCGGGGTGAGCGGCAGCAGCTCCCGGCGGTCCCGCGGGGTGTGCGCGTCGATGGCCTCGCCGGCCACCACCGCGTTCAGCCGGGCGGAGATCTCCGGGTAGTCGTCGAAGCTCAGCACCGCCTGCGCCTCGGGGAGGCTCTGCGCCAGCTCGCGGCCGTACCGCTCGGCCATGCAGCCGGCGGCGACCACCCGGGCGCCGGTGTCGGCGGCGGCGAGCAGCGTCTGGATCGAGTCCTGCTTGGCCTTCTCCACGAAGCCGCAGGTGTTCACGACCACCACGTCGGCACCCTCGCCGTCGGTGGTCACCTGCCAGCCGTCGGCGTGCAACCGGGCGGCCAGCTCCTCCGAGTCGACCTCGTTACGGGCACAGCCCAGCGTCAGCAGGGCGACGCGGCGGCCGTTGTCGTTAGGGGAGGTGGCAGACACCATCCGAGGGTACCGGGCCGCGCCGGGAACCCGACGACACCCGCCCGCCGGCATCGGCGACCTCACACCACCGGCGCGGCGCCCACCCGGGCCAGGCGGTCGAGCAGGAAGACCTCGGTGCCGGCCAGGCCGGTGGAGCAGAAGACCGAGATCTGGTCCGCGCGGGTGCGGCCCGGCGCCGCCCCGGCCAGCACCGCACCCAGGTCGCGCAGCCGGCCGGCGTACGGCTCGACGGCGGCCAGCATCGGCGGGCTGTACGCGGCGGCCTGCGCGGGCGAGTCGGTGACCAGCACCTCGGCGGCGTCCAGCAGGTCGGGGCCGAACTCGTGCCGGTTGACCTGCTTGAAGCCGACGGTGTTGACGTGGGTCCCCGGGGCGAGGTCGGACGCCGCGAGCACGGGGGTGGTGCTGGTGGTGGCGAGCACCACCACGTCCCGCTGCCGCACCGCCTCGGCGGCCGAACCGACCGCGCGGGCGGGCACGCCCAGCTCGGCCCGGACCCGGGCGGCGAACGCCTCCCGGCGAGCCGACGAGCGGCTGTGCACCGTCACCTCACGCAGGGGGCGGACCGCGGCGGCGGCCCAGACCTGGCTCCACGCCTGGCGGCCCGAGCCCACCACGCCGAGGGTGGCCGCGTCCGGGCGGGCCAGCGCGTCGACCGCGACCCCGCCCAGTCCCCCGGTACGCCGGGAGCCCAGCTCCTCACCCACGGCGATGGCCCGTACCGCGCCGGTGCCCGCGTCGTGCAGCACGACGAGTTGGCCGCTCTCCGGGTGCCCGAAGGTGTCGTACGACCGGAATCCGTACCACTCGCCGGTGAGGTGGCCGGCGGTGAGCACCATCCGGCCGCCGCCGAGCGGCGCGGACGCCCGGGGCGGGGCGATCAGCCGACCCTCGTACGCGGCCAGCAGCGCGTCCCGCATGGCGGCGACGGTGAGCGGGGCGTCCACGGCGGCGGCGACGTCCTCGTCGGAGAAGAGCACGGTCATGAGGACCATGATGCAACCTGAAGTTCGCGTTAACTCCAGTGGTGGTGGTCTTCGTCACCGTACCGGCCCCGTCGTCCCGCCGGTGCTACCGTCGGGCTCGGCGGCCCCTGCCGCCCCGGACGAGTGGTGGGCGTACCCGGTGAGGCCAAGACGCCCCGCGTGACCCCGCCCCGTCCCGGCCACCACGGCCGGGCCCACCCGTCAGAGGTGATCGTCATGGCCTGGTTCGTGCTGGTGCTGTCCGGACTGCTGGAGGCAGCGTGGGCGGTCGCCCTCGACCGCAGCGCCGGCTTCAGCCGCCTCCTCCCCTCGACCGCCTTCGTCGTCTCGCTGGCGGCGAGCATGGCCGGCCTGGCGTACGCGCTGCGCGACATCCCGCTCGGCACCGCCTACGCGGTCTGGGTCGGTATCGGGGCGATGGGCACGGCACTGGTCGGCATGGTCGCGCTGCGTGAGCCGGCCACTCTCCCCCGGATCGGCTGCCTGCTGCTGGTGGGCGCCGGTGTGGTCGGGCTGAAGCTCTTTCGCTGAGCTGCCTGAAACAGCCTCCGCGTCCGGTTTGGTGGCGGGTGCGTCGCGGGTAGTGATTGCTCACCCCACCAGAAGGATCGATACATTACGGAGGACACCATGGCTGACCTGCATGCCACCGCCCGCCCGCGCAGCAGCGCGGCACGCGTCTGCACGATCATCGCGTTCGTGTTCGCGGTCATCGCGATCTTCTTCCTGCCGCCGCTGTTCGGCCTGGTCGGCCTGGTGCTCGGCATCGTCGGCGCGGTGCTCGGCGACAAGCCGCTCGGCTGGTACGCCGCCGCCGCGAGCGTGGTCGGCGCCATCCTCGGCATGATCATCGGCTACGCGATCATGAACTCCTGAGCCACGCCTACCAGCGAGGGCCCGCCGGTCTCCGGCGGGCCCTCGGCGTGCGCGGACCGTCCCCGACTCGGCGCCACCTCGCCGTCCCTGAGCCGAGCCGAAAGGGCCGGGCAGGGGCCGACCGGGTCAGTCCTCGGCACCGCGCAGGCCGACCAGGACCTCCTCCAGCTCGTCCGGCTTCACCAGGACGTCGCGGGCCTTCGAACCCTCGGACGGACCGACCACGCCCCGGGTCTCCATCAGGTCCATCAGCCGGCCCGCCTTGGCGAAGCCGACCCGCAGCTTGCGCTGGAGCATCGAGGTCGAGCCGAACTGCGAGGTGACCACCAGCTCCACCGCCTGCACCAGCAGGTCCAGGTCGTCGCCGATGTCCTCGTCGATCTTCTTCTTGCTGTCCTGCGCGACGGTCAGCACGTCCGGACGGAACTCCGGCTCGCGCTGGTCCTTGCAGAACTTCACCACGTCGGTGATCTCGCGCTCGGTCACCCAGGCGCCCTGGATGCGGATCGGCTTCGACGCGCCCATCGGCAGGAAGAGGCCGTCACCCCGGCCGAGCAGCTTCTCCGCGCCCGGCTGGTCGAGGATGACCCGCGAGTCGGCCAGGGACGAGGTGGCGAACGCCAGCCGGGACGGCACGTTCGCCTTGATCAGGCCGGTGACCACGTCCACCGAGGGGCGCTGGGTGGCCAGCACCAGGTGGATACCGGCGGCCCGGGCGAGCTGGGTGATCCGGACGATGGAGTCCTCCACGTCCCGCGGCGCGACCATCATCAGGTCCGCCAGCTCGTCCACGATCACCAGCAGGTACGGATACGGCCGCAGCTCCCGCTCGCTGCCCGGCGGGGTCTTGATCTCGCCGTTGCGCACCTTGCGGTTGAAGTCGTCGATGTGCCGGACCCCGTTGGCGGCGAGGTCGTCGTAGCGCATGTCCATCTCGCGGACGACCCATTCCAGGGAGTCGGCCGCCTTCTTCGGGTTGGTCACGATCGGGGTGACCAGGTGCGGGATGCCCTCGTAGCCGGTCAGCTCGACCCGCTTCGGGTCGACCAGCAGCAGGCGTACCTCGTCCGGGGTGGCCCTGGTCAAGATGGACACGAGCAGGGAGTTGAGCAGACTGGAGTTGTGAGTCGGGACGAGGGTGCGACCGGCCAGAAACAGATGACTCGGGCTGTCCACCTGGATGCACCGCACCGGGACCGACGGCACCGGTCGCACATCCACGATAAAACGCCGTGAGGTGCTCGGACGACTTTCCGTAACCTGGCGGACCAGCTTCCGGGTGAGCCGGAAGACCTTGTCCTTCGGGGTGAAGTGGATGCGGTAACAGGTCGAAGTCTCGGGGCGTCTGCCCTTGACCGCCCTCGTGGTCATGGTCGCCTGGTAACCGAGGCCGAGAACGAGATCGAGGGCATCGTGCGCGAGCCGCTCGCAGGTGAGTGCGAGTTCGACACCACCGCGCTTCGACACCGTACCGTCGGTGTCCAACAAGCCGGCCAGCAGTGCCCGTCGCTGGCTCTCGGACGCCCGCAGGTAGGCCGGCGGAATGTGCTTCTCACCGATTTCTCGGAAGAGAGCGCCCATCGTGCGGTACGGCACACGATCCTCGACCGGAACCGACTCCGCCGGCAGGTCGCCCTCTGGCACCGCCCCCTTGCGGGCCCAGTAAACGGCAGTGACAGACACCCCGACCCGTCGGGCGGCGGCCGGCCCGCTCATGCCCTGCTCCGTCAGGCGCAGGGCTTCCAGGATGCGGAGCTTGCGTTCCTGCCGGTTGGAAATCGTGTACTGGATCCGGCCGCCGGGCTGCTTGATGACCTCGTAGCCATCCAGCCGGATCTGGTCCAGGATCTCGTCGTCGGCACAGGTCAAGCTGGCCGCGCCTGTCGTTCCGTCCCCTAGCCAGCAGCCCAGGGTGTACGGCGCGATGGGCAGCTCCTGCTCGGGGCAGAGCAGCGGCCGAGCCACATCGACCGCGTGGTTCGCCCACTGGCCGTTGGGGCCTACGCGCAGGCTCGCCGCGATCTCCCGGGTTGTCACAGTCTCTTCGTCGTGGTGCCTTCTACCGCCCGAACGGCCGGGGGCAAGGATCCGCTGGGACAGCGCCTCATACACGCGGTGGCGAGAGTAGGTCGGCACCCATCGGGTGATCCGGCGACCGCCACGGTGGTACGGCATCCGGCCAAGTGACTGTTCCTTCGGCACCTCCCGGAGCACCTGGTAGAGGAGGTTCCGGAACTGCTCGCCGAGATCCGTCACCACCTCGCTGGTGGATACCGGCCGATCAGGCTCGTCCAGCACCTCTCGAGTCCGACGAGAGATCAGCTCACGATCAGCTTCCGCCCAGTAGGAGCCGTCCTTCCACCGGTGCTTGCGCTGAGTGCGTCCGGCCCGAGTTGTCGTCCGCCACTCGTGGCCGGCGTCGGCCACGATGACCGTGCCGTCCGAGAACTCGACCTCGTAACACGGGCGACCGTGCATGACAGGGGTCGCCGCAAGCACCGTGCACGGCCGCCCGTCTTCGTCGAACACCTGATCGCCCACACGCAGGCCACCCATCGTGGACCAACCGACAGGCGTGGCGATCGGCGTGTCCATGGCCAGAGCCTTACCGGCTCCGGTCGCGCCTGCCACAAGAATGTGCGGCATCTTGGCCAGGTTGGCGACGACGTAACCGCCCTCGATGTCCTTGCCCAGCGCCACCACCATCGGGTGGTGGTCGCTGGTGGCCGCCCGCGACCGCAGCACGTCGCCGAGCGCCACGTTCTCCGGGTCGGTGTTGGGGATCTCCACGCCGACCGCGCTCTTGCCCGGGATCGGGCTGAGGATCCGCACGTCCGGCGACTTCACCGCGTACGCGATGTTGCGGGAGAGCTGGGTGATCCGCTCGACCTTGACGCCCGGACCCAGCTCGACCTCGTACCGGGTGACCGTCGGCCCGCGGGTGAACCCGGTGACCGCGGCGTCCACGTCGAACTGGTCGAAGACGCCGGTCAGCGCCGCGATCACCTCGTCGTTGGCCTTGCTCCGGGTCTTCGGTGCCGCGCCGCTGCCCAGCATGTTGGCCGGCGGCAGGGTGTAGTCGCCGGCCATCCCGGTGAGCGCGAGCTGCTCGGCCCGGGTGGGTAGCGGCGAGTGCTCGGGCGGCTTGCGGCTCGCCGGCACCTTGCCGGGCCGCTTGCGCGGCAGTACCAGGGTGTCCTGCAGGTCGACGCCGTCGAGGTCGTCGGCCGGGTCCTCCTCGGGGTCCAACGGCGGCGGCAGCCGCTTGGCCGGCCGCTTCCGGGCCGGCTTCGGCGTCTCCTCGGTCTCGGCGTCCGGCCCCGCCGGCGACGCGACCAGGGTGCCGGCGAGCAGCCCGAGCCGCTCGGGGATCTTGTTGATCGGGGTCGCGGTGACCACCAGCAGGCCGAAGAGCAGCAGCAGGACGAGCAGTGGCACCGCCACCCAGGCGGTGACCGCGGACTCCAGCAGGTTGCCGACGCCGGCGCCGATCAGGCCGCCCGCGTAGTCGCGCTGAACCGCGTCGACCGGCTCCTGTCCGATGTGCAGCATCGCCGCGGTGGCGAGCAGCATCGAGCCCCAGCCGACCAGGCCGCGACCGCGGTGCGCGGGGTCGGCGGGGGTACGCAGCAGCCGCCAGGCGCCGATCATCAGCAGCACCGGCAGCACGATGGCGATCGCGCCGAGGAAGAGCCGGACGGTGTCGGCGAGGCGGGCGCCGACCGGGCCGGCGCCGCCGAACCAGATGGCCACCGCACTGAGAATGGCGAAGCCGAACAGCAGCAGCCCCGCGCCGTCGCGGCGATGCTCCGGGTCGAGGTCACGGGCGGAGGCGGCCTGCCGCCCGGCGGCCCGGACCGCCCAACCCAGGCCGTGCGCCAGCCCCATCCACAGGGCGCCGACCGCCCGTCCGACGTAGACGGCCGGGCCGGGCCGGGCCGCCGGCCGCCGCCGGGGAGCCGCCCTGGTGGACTTCTTGGCCGGCTGGCGGGCACGGCTGTTCGTGGTACCGCGCGGCGACGCGCCGCGCCGCCGGCTCGCCTGAGAGGTACGGCCCGCCATAGAGTCACCGTAACGGCGGGACCCGGCAGATCGCCGCTTTTCCGGGTCGTGTCCGCGCGTCGCAGCACGGACCGGGCCGTCGTCTGTGTTATTCGCCTCAGAAGGGATGCCCGATGGCGTCGCCGGAGATCGAGGACGGTCCGGACGGCCCCCTGGCCGGACACCCGCAGACGCTGCGGCCACTGACCGTGCAACTGGTCGCCGCCGTGCTGGCCGCCCGCGGGTACGCGGTGGTCCAGGACGCCGACGGCGACCTGGTCGGCCGCTGGGCGGAGAGCCTGATCTGGTTCCACCGCCGGGGCGCCGACGGGGAGCTGCTCCAGATCCGCACCGTCACCGCGCCCCGCTTCGGCATCGAGCAGGTGCCCGCCCTGTACGCCTTCTGCAACTCGTGGAACCACGACCGGCTCTGGCCGAAGGCGTTCGTGCACGTCGCCGACGACGGGCTGGCCCAGGTCTGCGGCGAGGTGACCACCGACCTGGAACGCGGGGTCACCCCGCACCAGCTCGACCAGCTCATCGACTGCGGCGTCTCGGCCGGCTGCCAGCTGGCCACCGCCGTGGACGGCCTGCCCGGCGGGTCGGTCCCATGACCACCTCCCGCGACCGGGGGCTGGCCGACGCCCTCGCCGACGCCCTCGACCTGCCCGACGGGGAGGCCCGCTGCGCCGAACTGGACCGGATCGCCGCGCGGGCCGACGCCACCGGCGACGTGCGAACCGGGCTGGCGGCGCGGCTCGCACTGATGGAGGCGTACCTGCACCTGGGCGAGCGGTGGCGGCTGGTGGAGGCGGTCCACCGCTGTCTGGCTGTGCTGGACGGCACCCCCGGGCTGGCCGACAGCCGCCCCGGCGACGTCGACCGGCTGCACCGGCACCTGCGGCAGGCGGTCGAGGCGGTCCTCGGCACCCCCCGGGTCGGCCTGGACCAGGCCCGGTCTCTGTTGGACGACCTCGCCGACCGGCTGGGCCCCGACGCCGAGCCCGTGGCCGAGCTGCGCTGCCGGCTCGCCGACCACCTCGGCGACGAGCCGACCGCCCGGCGGGAGTACGACCGCTGGCGCGCCGCCCTCCCCCACCCGGCCGCCGGCTGCCCCGGCTGCGCGCCGGCCCGGCAGGCCGAGCTGCTGGCCGGCTGGGGCGAGGCGGCCGAGGCCCTGGCGGCGCTGGCTCCGGTGCGCGACGGCGCGGTGGACTGCACCGACCAGCCGGAACGGGCCCTGGTGGCCGGGCTGCTGCCGTGGCTGCGCACCGGCGAGGCGGCGCGGGCCGCCCGGGCGCACGTCCGGGCGTACCGCCGGCACCGCCGGGAGGGCGCGGCGTTCCCGCTGCTCGCCGGGCACCTCCGGTTCTGCGCGCTGGGCGGGCACCTGGCGCACGGGCTGGACGTGCTGGCCGAGCAGCTGCCCCGGCTGGACCACCCGGCGGACGACCTGTCCGCGATGGAGTTCGCCGCCGCCGGGTCGCTGCTCTGCGCGCTCGCCGTCGAGGCCGGCCTCGGCGAGCGGCGGATCCACCGACCCGGTCACGGCGCCCGGCCGGCGGCCGAGGTCGACGTGTCCACCCTCGGCGCACACCTGCAGACCCTCGCCACCACCCTCGCGGGCAGCTTCGACGCCCGTAACGGCACCGGGCACCAGTCCGGCCGGATCGCGTCCTGGCTGGCCGGGCGGCCGCTCGCCGAGCCGGTGCCGCTGCCCACCGAGGACGAGGTCGACGACGGTCCCGAAGACGAGCCGGGCCCGCCGGGCGAGGAGGAGCTCGCCCCGCTGAGCCTGGCGCTGCTCACCGCCGCCCTGGACGCCCGGGGCGACGGGTACGCGGTGGAGCCGGACGGCACGGTGGTCGGGCGGTGGGGCTCGGCGGTGGTCCAGTTCCGCCGGATCGGGCAGCAGGGGGAGATCCTGCACGCCCGGGCGGTGGCGACCCGCCGGCTCCCGGCCACCCGCCGGGCCGAGGCGTACGCGTTCTGCAACGCCTGGAACCACGACCGGCTGCTGCCCGCCGCGTACGTGCACGACCCGGGCGACGGGGCGCTGGTGCTGGCCGCCGACGTCACCACCGACCTGGCGTACGGGGTGGCCCCGGCACAGCTCGTCGTGCTGGTCACCGCCGCGGTGAGCACGGGGGTGGCGTACGCCGACGCGGTCACCGCACTGCCCGGCGGCTAGCATGCCCGGGTGTTCGTGGTGACCCTGAGCTACCTGACCGGCCTGGACCGGGTCGACGCCGCCCTGCCCGACCATCTGACCTGGCTGGACCGCCAGTACACCGACGGCATCTTCCGCGCCTCCGGCCGCAGGGTTCCCCGCACCGGCGGGGTGATCCTGGCCGCCGGGGTGGACCGCGCCGAACTGGACCGCCGGCTCGCCACCGACCCGTTCGCCGAGCGGGGCGTGGCCGCGTACGAGGTCACCGAGTTCGTCGCCAGCCGGGTCGCCGCCGGCCTGGAGCCGATGCGCGAGGGCTGACCCGGCCCGGACCGTGGCGAGGCCGGCCCACCGCGGACGGCGGGCCGGCGGGCGACGGTCAGACCTCGACGACGGTCGGGACGATCATCGGGCGTCGACGGTACGCGTCGTTGACCCAGCGACCGACGGTGCGCCGGACGATCTGCTGGAGCTGGTGCGGGTCGGTGATGCCGTCCGCGGCGGCCCGGTTCAGCGCCTCGGTGACCAGCGGGACCACCGGGCTGAACGCCGCCGGGTCCTCGGAGAAGCCCTTCGCCGAGACGGTCGGGCCGCCGACCACCTTGCCCGTGACCGAGTCGACCACGACGGTGGCGGCGATGAAGCCGCCGTCGCCGAGGATCCGCCGCTCGGTGAGCAGCGACTCGCTGACGTCACCGACCGCGAGCCCGTCGACGTAGACGTACCGGCTCTTCACATGGCCGACCAGGCTGGCCCGCCCGTCGACCAGGTCGACGACGTCGCCGTCCTCGCAGAGCACCACCCGGTCCGGCGCGACGCCGGACTCGATGCCGAGCCGGGCGTGCGCCCGCAGGTGCCGCCACTCGCCGTGCACCGGCATCAGGTTGCTCGGGCGGGTGACGTTGAGCAGGTAGAGCAGCTCGCCGGCGGGGGCGTGGCCGGAGACGTGCACCTTGGCCACGTCCTTGTGGATCACGGTCGCGCCGGCCCGGGCCAGCCGGTTGATCACCCGGTAGACCGAGGTCTCGTTGCCGGGCACCAGCGAGCTCGCCAGCACCACGGTGTCGCCCGGCGCGATGGTGATGTGCCGGTGGTCGCCGCTGGCCATCCGGCCCAGCGCGCTCATCGGCTCGCCCTGCGAGCCGGTGGACATCAGCACGATCTGCTCGGGCGGCAGCGCGGTCGCCTCCTCCAGCCCGACCACCAGGCCCGGCGGGATGTTGAGCAGGCCGAGGTCGCGGGCAATGCCCATGTTGCGGACCATGGACCGGCCGATCAGCGCGACCTTGCGGCCGTGCTCGGCGGCCGAGTCGAAGACCTGCTGCACGCGGTGCACGTGCGAGGCGAACGACGCGACGATGATCCGGCCCCGGGCCTTGGCGAAGATCGAGTCGAGCACGGGCCCGATCTCCCGTTCCGGGGTGACGAAGCCGGGGATCTCCGCGTTGGTGGAGTCGGACAGCAGCAGGTCCACGCCCTCGGCGCCGAGCCGGGCGAACCCGGCCAGGTCGGTGATCCGGCCGTCCAGCGGGAGCTGGTCCATCTTGAAGTCGCCGGTGTGCAGGACCAGGCCCGCGCCGGTGCGGATGGCGACGGCAAGGGCGTCCGGGATGGAGTGGTTGACCGCGAAGAACTCGCACTCGAACGGGCCGAGCCGCTCGCGCCCGCCTTCGGCGACGGTCAGCGTGTACGGCTGGATCCGCCGCTCGGCCAGCTTCGCCTCGACCAGCGCCAGGGTGAACTGCGAGCCGACCAACGGGATGTCCGGCTTGTGGGCGAGCAGGTAGGGCACCGCGCCGATATGGTCCTCGTGGCCGTGGGTGAGGACGATCGCCTGGACGTCGTCGAGCCGGTCCAGGATCGGGCCGAAGTCCGGCAGGATCAGGTCCACGCCCGGCTGCTCGACGTCGGGGAAGAGCACCCCGCAGTCGACGATCAGCAGCTTGCCCTCGTACTCGAAGACCGTCATGTTCCGGCCGATGGCGCCGAGTCCGCCGAGCGGGATGATCCGCAGTCCGCCCTCCGGCAGCGGCGGGGGAAATTCACCCTCGATGTGCGCCTCGGTCACGCGTCCACCTCATTCTGCGACGCCGTCAGCCGGCGTCCGTCGTGTCGTTCGGTCATTCGGGAAGGGTCAGGCCCGCCGCCGCGCAGTCGGCGCGCAGCTGGGCCAGTTCGTCCGCGGTGGCGTCCACCAGGGGCGGCCGCACCGGGCCGGCCGGCAACCCCTTGGCCGCCAGGCCCGCCTTCACCAGGATCACGCCCTGGGTACGGAAGATACCGGTGTACAGCGGCAGCAGACGCCGGTGCAGCGCCAGCGCGGCGGCGGTGTCGCCCGCCTCGTACGCCTCGATCATCTGCTTGGTCTGCGCCCCGGTGAAGTGGGTCGAGGTGCCGACCACACCCACCGCGCCGACCGCGAGGGCGGGCAGGGTCAGCGAATCCTCACCGCTGTAGTAGGCCAGGTCGGACCGGCTGAGCACCCAGGACGTGGCGGTGAGGTCGCCCTTTGCGTCCTTGACCGCGACGATCCGGCCGTGCTCGGCCAGCTTGACCAGGGTGTCGGTGGCGATCGCCGTGCCGGCCCGGTGCGGAATGTCGTACAGCATGATCGGCAGCCCGGTGGCGTCGGCGACCGCGGTGAAGTGGCGCAGCAGCCCGCTCTGCGGGGGCTTGTTGTAGTACGGGGTGACCACCAGCAGGCCGTGCGCGCCGGCCTTCTCCGCCTGCCCGGCCAGCTCGGTGGTGTGCCGGGTGTCGTTGGTCCCGACGCCGGCGAGGATCCTGGCCCGGTCGCCGACCGCCTCCGCCACGGCGCGGATCAGCGACTCCTTCTCCGCGTCGGTGGTGGTCGGCGACTCGCCGGTCGTGCCGTTGAGCACCAGCGCGTCGTTGCCCTGCTCGTCGACGAGATGCTGAGCCAGCCGGATGGCGCCGTCCAGGTCCAGGGAGCCCTCGGCGGTGAACGGGGTCACCATGGCCGTGATCAGTCGCCCGAACGGGCGGGACGCGCCCCGTTCGGGGGCGGCAGGGTGGTCGTGCGTCATGTTCACAACCTAGCGGACGACCACCGGGAGCCCGGTGGCGAAGGGCGCAGGACTCACTCGGCGTGCGGGCTGGCCGCCACCTCCGTGCCGTCGGGCAGCGTGGAGATCGCGAAGTCGGCGAAGACGTTCGGCGCGACCCCCTGGAGCTGCCGCAGGCACTCGATCGCCAGCTCGCGGATCTCCACGTCGGCGTGCTCGGTGGCGCGCATCTTGATGAAGTGCCGCCAGGCCCGGTAGTTGCCGGTGACCACGATCCGGGTCTCGGTGGCGTTCGGCAGCACCGCCCGGGCGGCCTGCCGGGCCTGCTTGCGGCGCAGCGTCGGGTTGGGCTCGTCGACGAAGCGGGCCTCCAGGCCCTCCAGCAGTTCGGTGTACGCCCGGACGGACGCCTCGGTCGCCTCGACGAACTTCTTGTGCAGCTCCGGGTCGTCGGCGATCACCGCCGGCTCGACCATGGCCGCGTCCCGCTCCGGCACGTAGCGCTGGGAGAGCTGGGAGTACGAGAAGTGCCGGTGCCGGATCAACTCGTGGGTGAAGGACCGGGAGACCCCGCTGAAGTAGAAGCTCACCGAACCGTGCTCCAGCACGGAGAGGTGGCCCACCTCGAGGATGTGCGCCAGGTAGCCGGCGTTGGTCGCGGTGGAAGGGTTCGGCTTCTTCCAGCTCTGGTAGCAGGCCCGGCCGGCGAACTCGGCGAGGGCCTGGCCGCCGTCGGCGTCGGTCGACCACGGCACCTCGTCCGGGGCCTGGAACTGGGTCCACGCGATCAGCTTGACCTGGGGCTGCACCATCTCCGGCATTCCTGCGACTGTAGTGGCCCCCGGCCCGGTCGCGAAACTTGGGCGCGCGGACGTGAAACGGCGCACCAGCAGCGAATCTTGGACACTTTCCGTCCGTCCCGCGCGGCAAGTGTCCAAGATCTCGCAGCGCTCCCGGCGCCGCGCGACCCACCTCGATCAACTCGACCTGCCGCGGAGGGCGGAATCCGACGCGCCGGACACCACGCTCTGCCGTACAACGAGTGGATCACCAGGCGAATGCCGGTCGCGGCGGCGCGGCGCGGCGCGGTCGCGGGAGCGGTCAGACGTAGAGCGAGGTGAACGGGGCCCAGGGCAGGTTCCGGGCCACCGAGAAGGCGAACCAGATCGCCAGGAAGCCGCCGATCACCTTGGGGCTGATCTGCAGCTCCGGCAGCCGCCAGCCGAAGGCCCGGTTCCCGGCCCAGGTGACGAAGAGGTACGCCAGGAAGGGCAGCGAGAAGACGAAGAGGAAGTGGTGCCGGGCGGCGGCCGGCAGGTCGCCGTGCAGCACATACCAGAGCGCGCGGGTGCCGCCGCAGCCCGGGCAGTCCAGCCCGGTGGTGAGCTTGAGCAGGCAGGTCGGGCGGGCGTCCGGGTCGCTGTGCGTGGGGTCGCTGACCAGCGCGTACGCCATGCCGACGCCCACGCAGCCGAGCGCCGCGAGGGGCACCGCCCAACGGGGGGCGCGGGCGTGCAGGCGCAGCACGAGCCGGGTGAACCGGTCCGGCTCGACCTGGTAGCTCGCCCCGGCGGGCCAGATCGGCGAGCTCCCGGCGGTCATGCTCGCCTCGCCCGGCCCACCGGCGGTCATGATCGCCTCGCCCGGCCCACCGGCGGTCATGATCGCCTCGGCGTGCGGACCGGCGGGGAGAACCGCCTGGGCAGCCGGGGCCGGGCCGCCGGGGCCGGTCGGTGGGACGGGGACCGTCTGCGGGTCGGCCGGGGCGCCGGGCCGGTCAACGCTCGTCACGCGCTCACCGTACACCCGCCACGCCCGCCAGCGCGGCGGCCAGCGGGACCGCCAGGTCGCCGGCCCCGGGCGGGGCCACCGCATCCAGGCCGAGCCAGCCGGCGAGCCGGTGCAGCTCGGCGGCCAGGGCCACCGCCGTCTCCCCCGGATCCGCCCCCGGCTCCAGCCAGGCCGCCGGCACCAGCAGCACCCCGGACCTCCGGTCGGCCTTGAGGTCGACCCGGGCGGTGAACCGCTCGCCCTGCAGGAACGGCAGCACGTAGTAGCCGTACACCCGCTGCGGGGCGGGCACGTAGATCTCGATGCGGTAGGTGAAGCCGAAGAGCCGCTCGGCGCGGGTCCGCTCCCACACGATCGGGTCGAACGGGCTGACCAGGGTGTTGCCGCGCACCCAGCGGGGCAGCCGGGCCTGGGCGTGCAGGTACGCCGGCTGCCGCCAGCCCTGAACGGTGACCGGGGTCAGCTCGCCGGCCTCGACCAGCTCGGCGACCGCCCGCCGGGCACCGGCCACCGGCAGCCGGAAGTAGTCGCGCAGCTCCGGCTCGGCCGCCACGCCGAGCGACCGGGCGGCGACCGCGACCAGGGTGCGGTGGGCGTCGGCCTCGGTCGGGGTGGGAGCGTCGAGCACGGCGGCCGGAAGCACCCGTTCCGGCAGGTCGTAGCGGCGGGCGAAGGAGGGGGTGCGGTCGGCGGCGGTCACCTCGCCGGCCCAGAACAGGTATTCCAGGGCCCGCTTGACGGTCGACCAGTTCCAGCCCCAGTTGCCGGTCTCCCGGGGCGCGTCGTGCTCGATCTCGGCGGCGGTGAGCGGCCCCCGGTCGGCCACCTCGTCGCGGACCCAGGCGACCAGCTCGGGCTGCTCCTGGGCGATCCGGCGCATCCCGCCCCAGGACTCGTCGCGGGCCCGGGCCATCCGCCAGCGCAGCGCCGGGTGCAGGCCGACCGGGACCAGCGACGCCTCGTGCCCCCAGTATTCGAAGAGGTCGCGGGGACGCCGGTAGGCGGCGGCGTCGAGCAGGGCCGTCGGGTAGGGCCCGAGCCGGCTGTAGAGCGGCAGGTAGTGCGCGCGTTGCAGGACGTTGACCGAGTCCATCTGGATCAGCCCGACCCGGTCCAGCACCCGGCGCAGGTGGCGGCGGGTGGGCGCGCCGGTGGGCGCCGGGTCGGCGAAGCCCTGGGCGGCGAGCGCGATCCGCCGGGCCTGGGCGAGCGAGAGCGATTCCGGTGCGGCCATCGTCGGGGACCCTAGTCGACCGGTGCGACACGACAGCGGACGCTGGACCGGTCACCGCCGGGGGCATAGAACGGACAGATGCTCACCATCCGCCGGGAGGAGCCGGACGACGCCGAAGCGATCGCCCGGGTGCACGTGCACAGTTGGCAGGCCGGGTACGCCGGGATCATGCCGGACGAGGTGCTGGGCCGGCTCAACCCGGTCGCCTGGGCGCAGCGCCGCCGCGACCTCGGCACCGCCGATCCGGAACACCCGTTCACCACGCTGCTCGCCGAGGCCGACGGGGCGGTCACCGGCTTCACCACCTTCGGGCCGTACCGGAACAACCAGGACCGGGGCGACCTCGACCCGAGGTACGGCGAGATCGTGGCGATCTACCTGGAGCCGGCGCACTGGGGCACCGGGACCGGACGGGCGCTGTTCGCCGCGGCCCGGGCCGGGATGGCCGGGCGGGGCTGGACGGAGTACCGGCTCTGGGTGCTCGCCGACAACGCCCGGGCCCGCCGCTTCTACGAGCGGGCCGGCCTGTCACCGGACGGCGAGGAGTCCACCTATCCGGTGCCGCTGCACGGCGGGCGCGACCCGGTCCGGCTGCGGGAGCTGCGCTACACCGCCCGGCTCGACGGCTGCCCCGGACGGCCCGCCCCGGCCGGCGGGACCGCCGCCGGTCGGCGTGGCCCAGCGGCGGATCGGCAGGCCGAGCAGCAGCGCCAGGCTGACCCAGACGTACGTGTTGCTGCCGAGGAAGCCGCCGACGCCGGTGAAGTCCCCCTCCCAGGCCCACACGATCCGGCTGATCAGGAACGCGTACCCGACGAGCGCGCCGGCCAGCGGGAGACGGCGCCGCAGGCTGCGCGCCGGCGCCGCCACGCCGTTGTCGACCAGCAGGATCAGCGCGGGCAGCAGCCAGACCAGGTGGTGCACCCAGGTCACCGGGCTGACCAGGCACATGGCGGCACCGGTCAGCGCCAGGCCGGTGGCCTCGTCGCCGACGGCGACCGCGGCCCGCGAGCGCCACGCCCAGACGGCCAGGGTGACGAGCACCAGCCCCAGCCAGGCCAGGATGCTCGGGTGCTCCGGGTTCAGCCGGGCCACCACGCCGCGCAGCGACTGGTTGGAGACGAAGGCCAGCTCACCCACCCGGTCGGTGTTCCAGAGCGCCTCGGTCCAGAACTCCCGCGAGGCGTCCGGGAAGAGCGCGCCGGCGAGCAGGGTCGCCCCGGCCGCCGCGCCCATCGCGGTGAACGCCGCCCGCCAGCGCCCGGTGACCAGCAGGTAGACGATGAAGATGCCCGGAGTCAGCTTGATCGCGGTGGCCAGGCCGACGCCGACCCCGGTCCACCGGCTGCCGGCCGGCAGCAGCCGCAGCAGGTCCACCGCCACCAGGAAGAGCAGCAGCATGTTGACCTGGCCGAAGTTGACCGTCTCCCGCATCGGCTCGAACGCGGCGGCCAGGCAGAGCGCGACCGCGAGGGTGAACCAGCGGGCCCAGCCGGCGCGGCGGGCGATCGGGTCGACCAGCCACCAGAGCACCACCGTGCTGACCAGCACGGTGGCGACCACGCTCACCGTGATCGCCGCCGGCCAGGCCAGGTACGCCATCGGCAGCATCACCAGCGCGGCGAACGGTGGGTAGGTGAAGCCGTACTGGGTGTTGGGCCGGAGGAAGTCGTAGATCTCCCCGCCGTCGTGCACCCACCAGTTCAGTGCGCCGTAGTAGACCCGCAGGTCGAAGAAGCCGTGCCGCGCCGCCGCCACCGAGAGGAAGGCGGTCACCGCGACGGCGAGCCCCACGACCGCGGCGACCTGTCCGATCGCGCGCCGGGCACCCTGCGCCACCGTCGCCTCCCTCGCCCTGCGTAGGCTCACGTGCCATGGCTCTCGGGTACGTCCGCCCCGCGCGTCCTTCGGACGCCGGCGAGATCGCACGCCTCCAGCTCGCCACGTGGCGGGTCGCGTACCGCCGGATCCTGCCCCGGCACGTGCTCGACAACCTGGACGAGGCGTACCTCGCCCGGCGGTGGAGCGCGGCGGTGCAGGAGCCGCCCTCGGGCGCGCACCGCGTGCTGGTCGCCGTCGAACAGGCCGAGCAATCCTATCTGGTGGGGTTCGCAGCTTCCGGTCCGGCCGACGCCGAGGCGCTCGCACCGGGCGAGCCGGCCGACGCGCTGGGCGACGGCGTGGCGGCGGTGACCGACCTGCTGGTCGAGCCGCGCTGGGGCCGGCGCGGGCACGGTAGCCGGCTGCTCGCCGCAACCGTCGACGGCTGGCGGGAAGACGGTTTCACCCGGGCGGTGGCCTGGACGTTCGACGCCGACGCGGCGACCCGGAAGTTCCTCACCTCCACCGGCTGGGAGCCGGACGGCGCGGCCCGCGCCCTGGACGTGGACGACATGCTGGTCCCCCAGCTCCGCCTGCACGTGGCCGTCCCCACCGAGCCGGTCGCCTCCTGAGGCCGTCGCCGGACGCCGGCGGGCCCGCCCGCCCCCGTTCGGCCGGCCGCTTCCGCGAGCCGGCGACAGGTTCCGCCCCCGGGAGGCGGGACGGCCGGTCGCCGGTCAGGCCGGGGTGAGTTCGGCGACGACCTCGTCGTCCTCCAGCTCGCCGGTGGGCTGGAAACCGAGGGAACGGTAGAGGGCGGCGGCCGGCTCGTTGTCCGGGTGGTAGCTGAGGCGGACCGGGTGACCGGCCCGCGCGAGCCAGTCGGCGAGGGTGCGGACGGCGGCCCGTCCCACGCCGCGTTCCTGCTCGGCGCCGTCGATCAGCATGCCGCCGATCCAGCGGGAGCCGTCGTCGTCCACGCCCCACATGATGTGCCCGACCACCGTCTCGTCCGCGTACACGGCGAGCGAGGTCCACACCGGCGACCGCATGGTCAGCACCAGGTAGCGGGCGGCCAGGGCGGGCACCCAGGCCCGCTGGTCGTCGCGGGGCGCGACGTCCGCCACGGCCCGCCAGTTGTCGTCGTCCACCGGTCGCACGGTCACCTGGCGACCCGCGCGGTCGCGCATCCCGGAATCGATCACGCGGGCGAGCCTAGGTGTACGCGGTCCCCGCGACGAACGGTTTCCGCCGTCAGCGGGCCGCCGCGGCGTCCAGGAAGGGTCGGGGGTCACCCGCGCCGAGATCGGTGATGCCCGCGCTGTGCAGGGCGCCGATGGCGAGGGTACGCCGGACCGCGGCGAAGGTGATCACGTGACCGATCGTTCCACCCAGGGTGTGGCTGGTGGGCGGTGTGCAGGTGGTGTCGACGAAGGTGTCCGCGAGGGTCCCGTCGGCCAGCGTCCGGGCCACGAACGCCCGCCAGTCCCGGCCGGCGACCGCGTGCCGGGCGGCCAGGCCGGCCAACGTCCGGTCGCTCTCGTTCGGCCACTCGCCGCCGCGCAACGCCGAGAGCCAGTGCTCCTCCTGGGTGACCATCGCGTTGATCAGCGAGCGGAGGGTCGGCTGCTCGTCGATGGTCTCCACCGACACCGTGATGGGCCGGTCGAGCATCGCGTCGTCGAGCGTGTCGGCGCGCTCGATGATCGCGGTGAGGGTGTCGACGTGGTGGTCGACCAGGTGCTGGAGAACGTTCATCGGGGTCTCCTGACGGGCGGCCGGCAGCCGCAGGCCGCCGGGGGGCTGGAAGTGGACGCCGCTGGGGCAGGGCAGCTCCAGCTCGCGGAAGGTGAGCGGCGGGCGACTCCGGATTGACGTCGGGGCCACTCCGTACGACCGCTGGAAGGCGCGGGTGAACGCCTCGTGCGAGCCGTACCCGGCCTCGACGGCGATGTCGAGGACGGTGCGGTCGCCGGTGGTGAGCCGGTGCGCCGCGCGCTCCAGCAGCAGCCGTCGACGCAGGGCACCGGGCGGTTCGCCGGTGGCCGCGGCGACCAGCCGGTCGAAGTGGAAGCGGGACAGCTGGGCCCGGGCCGCGATGTCCGTCGGGCTGACGCCCGGGTCGTCGAGCGCGACCTGGAGCCAGTCGAGGATGCCGGTGAGCCCGTCCGTCGAGGTCATGGCGTCAGCCTGCACCCGAGGGCGGGCACCGCGCTTGATCGCCGTTGCGGACCTGCGCGCCGGACGGCGTCGACCCGGGCGCGGGCCCGCCGCCCGTTCCCGGGACGGGCGGGCGGCCGGGCCGGTGGAGCAGTTGAGGCCGACCAGGTCCACGCCGCGGGCGGGCGGCGGGCGGGCGGCCGCGTCGGGGCCGGGTGGGGTGGCTCAGTCGAGCAGGGCATCCAGGCCGACGGTGAGGCCCGGCCGGTTGCGCACCGCGCGCACGGCGAGCAGCACCCCGGGCATGAAGGAGGCCCGGTCCAGCGAGTCGTGGCGGATGGTCAGCGTCTCGCCGGTGGTGCCGAAGAGCACCTCCTGGTGGGCGACCAGGCCGGCCGCGCGGACGGCGTGCACGCGTACCCCGTCGATCTCGGCGCCGCGGGCGCCCGGCACCTCGTCCTTCGTGGCGTCCGGCGCGGGGCCGAGACCGGCTTCGGCGCGGGCCCGGGCGATCAGCCGGGCGGTGTGGGTGGCGGTGCCGCTGGGGGCGTCCAGCTTGCGCGGGTGGTGCTGCTCGATGATCTCGACCGACTCGAAGTGGCGGGCCGCCTTCGCGGCGAACTGCATCATCAGCACCGCGCCGATGCCGAAGTTCGGCGCGATCACCACGCCCACCCGGGGCTTGCGCTCCAGCCAGCCGCGCACCTGGTCGAGGCGCTGCTCGGTGAAGCCGGTGGTGCCGACCACCACGTTGATGCCCTGGTCGATGCACCAGCGCAGGTTGTCCATGACGACGTCGGGGGTGGTGAAGTCGACGACCACCTCGGCGGCCGACGTGGTGGCGAGGCCGTCGCCCTGGTCGACCGTCGCCACCAGGTTCAGGTCGGCGGCCGCGTCGACCGCCTTGCAGACCTCCATGCCCATCCGGCCGCGGGCGCCCAGCACACCGACGCGGGTCGGCTCGGCCGGGCTCTTCTCCTGCTCGTCAGTCACGGGGCACAACCTATCCCAATCGGGACGCCGCCCTCGCGCCGGACGGCCCACCGTCCCACCCGGGCGCACCGTGATCGACTCGGCCTGCGGCGATCCGGGCCCACCTCGCCGAAGGACTCCGCGACCTGCCGCATCCCGAGACTGCCGAGCACCGGTCGGCCGGCGGGCAGCGCGACCCGGCGCAGCGCGGGGACGGGTCGGCCGGCCGGCGGGCCGGGTCAGGCGAAGGCGGACTCGTCGAACGGGCCGACCACCGCGAGGGACATCGGCCGGCCGAGCAGCTCGGCGGCGAGCTTGTTCACCTCGTCCAGGGTGACCGCGTCGACCCGGGCGAGCAGCTCGTCCACCGGCATCAGGTTGCCGTAGAGCAGCTCGCCCTTGGCCAGCCGGCTCATCCGGGAACCGGTGTCCTCCAGGCCGAGGACGAAGGAACCCTTGCTCATCCCCTTGCCCCGCGCCAGCTCCGCCTCGGTGATCCCGCCGGCGGCCACCTTGGCCAGCTCGGCCCGGGTCAGCTCCAGCACCTCGTCCACCTTGCCCGGCGCGCAGCCGGCGTAGACGGCGAACAGTCCGCTGTCGGCGTACTGGCTGGCGTAGGAGTAGACCGAGTAGGCCAG
Source organism: Micromonospora mangrovicola (assembly GCF_047200535.1). Lineage (NCBI taxonomy): Bacteria > Bacillati > Actinomycetota > Actinomycetes > Micromonosporales > Micromonosporaceae > Micromonospora > Micromonospora mangrovicola. The sequence continues at coordinate 55,807 of NZ_JBJZOG010000008.1, forward strand.
GCCGCGCCGCTCGCGGATCTCCTGGAACAGCCGGCTGGACATGCCCCCGCCGAGGACGTTGTTGAGCACGCCGAGGGCGAAGCGCCGCTCGTCGAGCCGGTCGATACCGGGGCAGCCGAGGATGACGTGCGCCTGCTCGCTCTCCTTCGGCTCGACCAGGGTGGCGGTCGGCCTGGTGCGTACCGCCGGGCCGGCCGGCCGGTGCTCGGCCGGCACCGCCGGGCCGGTGTCCAGCGGGGTGCCGCGCAGCGCCTGCCGGACCAGCTTGACCACGGCGGCGTGGTCGAGGTTCCCGGCGGCGGCGATGACGATCTGCGGAGGCGTGTAGCGGCGGCGGTAGAAGCTCTGGATCTGCCGCCGGGACATCGGGGTGACCGTCTCCTCGGTGCCCGAGATCAGCCGGCCGAGGGGGTGGTCGCCGTAGACGGCGCGGGCGAAGAGGTCGTGCACCTCGTCGCCGGGCTCGTCGTCGTGCATGGCGATCTCTTCGAGGATGACGCCCCGCTCGGTCTCCACGTCGGCGGGATCCAGCACCGAGTCGGCGACCAGGTCGCACATGACGTCGATGGCCAGCGGCAGGTCCTCGTCCAGCACGCGGGCGTAGTAGCAGGTGTATTCCTTCGTGGTGAAGGCGTTGGTCTCGCCGCCCACCGCCTCGATCTCGGCGGAGATGTCCAGCGCGGTGCGCTTCCGGGTGCCCTTGAAGAGCAGGTGCTCCAGGAAGTGCGCCGCGCCGGCCTGCGGCCCGGTCTCGTCCCGCGAGCCGACCGCGACCCAGACGCCGAACGAGACGCTGCGCATCGCCGGGATCGCCTCGGTCAGCACGCGCAGGCCGCTGGGCAGGACGGTACGGCGGGCGGTGCCGCCCAGCGGGTCCTCGCTGAGCGTACGGGTGACCGCCCGGGTCGCACCGCCGCCGGACGACGCCACCCCCCGTCGAGCCGCCGGATAGGACGAACGCCGGGTCCGACTCACGAAAACCTGCTCCCAGTTCGACGAGGGGTGGGTGGTGCGCTGGTGAACGAGCGACGGCTCCAGCCCGGCGCGTCTCACGCCGCGCCGGCATCTGGAGCCGGAGGCCGGCCGGGCGACGCCGTCGACGTCACCCGGCCGGTCGGTGGATCAGCTGTGCCGGGTCCGGCGACGCGGGCGGGACTCGCCGCCACCCTCGCCGCCCTCGCCGCGCTCCGGACGGCCGCCGCGCTCGCGGTCGCCCCGGTCGCGCGGGCCACGGTCGCCCCGGTCCCGGCCGGCCGGACGCTCGCCACCGGCGGCCTCGCCGGCGGCCGGCGCCTCGGCGCCCTCCGGCCGGACCTTGTCCAGGTAGATCTTGCCGCGCTGGTCGATGTCGGCGATCTCCACCTCGACCTTGTCGCCGACGTTGAGGAAGTCCTCGACCTTCTCGACCCGCTTGCCGTCGCCCACCTTGGAGATGTGCAGCAGGCCGTCGCGGCCCGGCAGCAGCGAGATGAAGGCGCCGAACGCGGCGGTCTTCACCACGGTGCCGAGGAACCGGTCGCCCATCTTCGGCAGGGTCGGGTTGGCGATCGCGTTGATCCGCTCGACCGCGGCCTGGGCGGACGGGCCGTTGGTCGCGCCGACGTAGATGGTGCCGTCGTCCTCGATGGAGATCTCGGCGCCGGTCTCGTCCTGGATGGCGTTGATGGTCTGGCCCTTCGGGCCGATCACCATGCCGATCTTGTCGACCGGGATCTTGACGGTGGTGACCCGCGGGGCGTAGTCGCTCATCGCGGCCGGCGCCTCGATCGCCGACTGCATCACGTCGAGGATGGTCTGCCGGGCCTCGTGCGCCTGCTGGAGCGCGGCGGCCAGCACGTCCGACGGGATGCCGTCGAGCTTGGTGTCGAGCTGAAGCGCGGTGACGAACTCCCGGGTGCCGGCGACCTTGAAGTCCATGTCGCCGAACGCGTCCTCGGCGCCGAGGATGTCGGTCAGCGTCACGTACTGGGTCTTGCCCTCGACCTCGTCGGAGATGAGGCCCATGGCGATGCCGGCGACCGGCGCCTTCAGCGGCACACCGGCCGAGAGCAGGCCCAGCGTCGAGGCGCAGACCGAGCCCATCGAGGTGGAGCCGTTGGAGCCGAGCGCCTCGGAGACCTGGCGGATGGCGTACGGGAACTCCTCGCGCGAGGGCAGCACCGGGATCAGCGCCCGCTCGGCCAGCGCGCCGTGGCCGATCTCGCGCCGCTTCGGCGAGCCGACCCGGCCGGTCTCACCGGTGGAGTACGGCGGGAAGTTGTAGTTGTGCATGTAGCGCTTGGACTTCTCCGGGGAGAGGGTGTCCAGCGACTGCTCCATGCGCAGCATGTTCAGCGTGGTGACGCCCAGGATCTGGGTCTCGCCCCGCTCGAACAGCGCCGAGCCGTGCACCCGCGGCAGCACGCCGACCTCGGCGGTCAGCGGACGGATGTCGCGCGGGCCGCGGCCGTCGATGCGGACCTGCTCGCGCAGCACCCGGCTGCGGACCTCGGACTTGGTCAGCGAGCGGAACGCGGCGGAGAGCTCCTTCTCCCGGCCCTCGAAGCGCGGGGCCAGCTCCTCGGCGACCTTGGCCTTGACCCGGTCCAGGGCCTCCTCGCGGGCCGCCTTGCCGGCGATCTGGAGGGCCTCAGCGACCTCGGCGCGGGCCACCTGGGCCACCGCCTCGTACGCGTCGTCCTGGTAGTCGAGGAAGACCGGGAACTCGGCGACGGGCTTGGCGGCCACCTCGGCCAGCTCGCTCTGCGCCCGGCACAGCTCGCGGATGGCCGGCTTGGCGGCCTCCAGGCCGCTGGCCACGACCTCCTCGGTCGGGGCGGGCGCGCCGTCGGCGACCAGCTTCACGGTGTTCGGGGTGGCCTCGGCCTCGACCATCATGATCGCGACGTCGCCGTCCGGCAGGGCGCGGCCGGCCACCACCATGTCGAAGGTGGCCCGCTCCAGCTCGTCGTGGGTCGGGAAGGCGACCCACTGGCCGTCGACGTGCGCCATCCGGGTGGCCCCGATCGGGCCGGAGAACGGCAGGCCGGAGAGCTTGGTCGACATCGAGGCGGCGTTGATCGCCACGACGTCGTACGGGTGCTGCGGGTCGAGCGCGAGGACGGTCTCGACGACCTGGACCTCGTTGCGCAGGCCCTTGACGAACGACGGGCGCAGCGGCCGGTCGATCAGCCGGCAGGTGAGGATCGCGTCCTCGCTGGGGCGGCCCTCGCGGCGGAAGAACGAGCCGGGGATCCGGCCCGCGGCGTACATCCGCTCCTCGACGTCGACGGTCAGCGGGAAGAAGTCGAACTGCTCCTTCGGCTGCTTGCCGGCGGTGGTGGCGGAGAGGACGACCGTCTCGCCCAGCTGGGCGATGACGGAGCCGGCGGCCTGGCGGGCCAGCCGCCCGGTGGAGAAGGTGACCTCACGGGTGCCGAAGGACCCGTTGTCGATCACGGCGGTGCGGGATTCGGTGCCGAGGTTGGTCTCGGTCATGGTGCTGTCGTGCTCCTTCGCGTCGGGGGCCCACGACACGGGGAGCTGCTCAGACGGCCGGTCTTCGATCGAAGCGCCCGGGTGGCCGGCATGATGCCGGGGTGCCCGGAGGCCACTACCGGAGACCGGTACGCTGACCGGCTCCCTACTCGGGTCGTCGCGCGGCCCTGTTTACTTGTGGCACCGGAACGGGGGAGCGGCCCGCAGGCCACTCCCCCGTCACGTCACCGGCGCAGACCGAGCCGCTCGATGAGCGACCGGTAGCGGTTGATGTCCTTCTTCTGGACGTAGTTGAGCAGCCGACGGCGGCGGCCGACCAGCAGCAGCAGCCCGCGGCGGCTGTGGTGGTCGTGCTTGTGCACCTTCAGGTGCTCGGTGAGCTCGGCGATCCGCTTGGTCAGGACCGCGACCTGCACCTCCGGCGAACCGGTGTCGCCCTCGGCGGTCGCGTACTCCGCGCGGATCTTGGCCTTGGCTTCCTGGTCGAGCGCCATGTTCTCCCTTGTTTCGTGGGTCGTTCGATGAGGTCCGTCAGAGCGGTCGGAGCGACCGGGGACGGACCGGTTCCTCGCACCCGCGGCGTCGTGCAGGCACGCGAGGCCCCGCGTCGGTCAGCCGACGTCCCTGCCAGACTACCAGCCCGGCCGGAAAGCACCCGGTGAAGGGCCGTGCGACGCCCCGGGCGCGGGCCTGCGGGACTCAGCCCAGCGCCCGGCGGGTCCGCTCGACGTCCTCGGCGATCTGGGCCACCAACGGCTCGATCGCGTCGTACGTCCGTTGTTCCCGCAGGTGTGCCACGAAGTCCAGAGCCAGCCGCTCGCCGTACAGGTCGCCGGTGAAGTCCAGCGCGTACGCCTCCACCCGGCGCTCACGGCCGGAGAAGGTCGGGTTGGTGCCGATCGACACGGCCGCCGCGAGCGGCTCCCGGCCACGGCGGACCAGCCGGGCGGCGTACACCCCGTCGGCGGGGACCGCCGCGTACCGGTGGCAGAGCAGGTTGGCGGTGGGGTAACCCAGCTCACGTCCGCGCTGGTCGCCGCGGACCACCACGCCCTCCACCCGGTGCGGGCGGCCGAGGGCGGCGGCCGCCGCGGCCACGTCCCCGGCGTCGACGCAGGAGCGGATGTACGTGGAGGAGAAGACCGTGCCCGCCTCGGCCACCAGCGGGGCACCCTGCACCGCGAAGCCGAAGGTGCGGCCCAGCCGCTCCAGCAGGGCCACGTCGCCGGCCGCCTTGTGCCCGAATCGGAAGTTGGCGCCGACCACCACCAGCGCGGCGTGCAGGTGCTCGACCAGGATGTCGTGCACGAACGCCTCGGCGGGCAGCCGGGAGAACTCCGGGGTGAACGGCACCACGCAGAGCACGTCGACGCCGAGCGCCTCGATCAGCTCCGCCTTGCGGGCCGGCTCGGTGAGCACCGCCGGGTGCGAGCCGGGCCGGACCACCTCGGCCGGGTGCGGGTCGAACGTGACCACCACCGACTTGACGCCCAGCTCCCGAGCGCGCGCGACGGCGTGGCCGATGGTGGCCTGGTGCCCCTTGTGCACCCCGTCGAAGACGCCGATGGTGACCACCGAACGGCCCCAGCCACCGGGTGCCGCCTCGTACCCCCGCCACCGCTGCATTCCCGCTCCTCCCCTGCTCGCCCTGGTGCTCCACGCCGCGGCCGTCAGGCCGGGGCGAGCACGATCTCCGCGCGGGCCCGGCCGTCCCGCTCGCTGACGATAGCGATCAACCCGCCGTCCGGGCCGAACACCGCGTACGGCCCGGCGATGTCGGCCGGGTTCAGCGGACCGCCGTGGGAGAGGATCCTCGCCTCCTCGGCGGTGGCGTCCCGGCGCGGGAAGAACCGGTCGGCGGCGGCGTCCAGCGGCAGGTTGACCACGTCGGGCGCGCGCTGCTCGAGCTCGTCCAGGGTGGCCGCCTCGGCCAGCGGGAAGCCGCCGACCGCGGTGCGGCGCAGCGCGGTCAGGTGGCCGCCGACCCCGAGCGCCAGTCCCGCGTCCCGGGCGATGGCCCGGATGTACGTCCCGGACGAGCAGGTCACGTCGACGTCCACGTCCACCACGTCCGGGCTGTCGCGGCGGATCGCCAGCACGTCGAGCCGGGAGACGGTGACCCGGCGGGCGGGCAGCTCGACGCTCTCCCCCTCCCGGACCCGCTTGTACGCCCGCTCACCGTTGATCTTGATGGCGCTGACCGCGCTCGGCACCTGGTCGATCTCGCCGGTGAGCGCGAGGAGCGCCGCCCGGACCGCGTCGTCGGTGATCCCGCTGGTGGGGGTGGTGGCGAGCACCTCGCCCTCGGCGTCGTCGGTGACGGTGGCCTGACCGAGCCGGATCGTCGCGGTGTAGCTCTTGCCCGCACCGATCACGTAGGTGAGCAGCCGGGTGGCCCGACCCACCCCGATCACCAGCACCCCGGTGGCCATCGGGTCGAGCGTGCCGCCGTGCCCGACCCGCCGGGTACGCGCCAGCCGCCGGATCCGCACCACCACGTCGTGCGACGTCATGCCGGCGGGCTTGTCGACCACGATCAGACCGTCTGTGCTCACGGCCGCCAAGCCTGCCAGACCCCGGTCCCGGTCCGGGCGGGGGATACCGCGCGACGCGACGAGGTGTCACAGTCAGGGACACCTCGCCCATTTCGCGCACCGGGAACCGCGATGACCAACGATCGGCCGGACTCCGCAGCACCGCGTAACCCCGACCCGCCGTTCATCCCCGGCGACGGGCCGGGGCCGGCCCCGGAGTGGCTGCGCCGGCCCGGCGTCGACGCCGGGTCGAGCCGCGCCGCCCGGCTACGGCTCCGACTGAGCCGCCACTCCGGCAAGCTGCTTGGTGTCGCGACCGCGCTGCTGCTGCTCGCCTTCGTCGGGGTGGTCGGCGGCGCCGTGCTGGTGTCGATGCCGCAGGCCCGGGGGCGGCCGGTGGTGGTGTACCCGACGATCAGCCAGCCGGCCGGCGAGCAGGCCGGCACGTCCGCCCCGCCGCCCCTGGTGACCGACCCGTTCGACGGCACCCCGGCCGCCGCGTTCCCGCAGGGGCAGGCGGGGATCGCCCTGCCGGCCGCGAAGCGGACCGGCCCGTTCACCGGGAAGCAGGTGGCCGCCGCCCTGGCGAAGGTTCGCACGGCCCTGGTGACCGCGCGGCTGGACCGCCGGTTCATGACCACGCGGGACGCCGAGCCGCTGATCCGGCAGTTCGCCCCGGACGCCCGCGCCGACCTGCGCAAGGACTTCGCCTCCGACAAATTCGCCGCGTACGCCACCCGGCTGGCGCCCGGCGCCCGGCTCACCGCCGATCAGCCCCGGGCGAAGGGCCGGATCGCCTACCGGGCCACCAGGGACGCCGACGGCATCCGGATCCTGGCGGTGACCACCAACTTCGTCTGGGCGTACGCCTTCGAGACCGACAGCAGGGTGCCCGGCGACGGGGTGGTCGTGGTACACGACACAGTCGTCTGGAGCGTGCCGCATCCCGACGACGTCGACCGCGGTTCGAACGGGCTGTGGATCGAGCAGGCGGACTCCTACGCCGCCAACATCGACTGCGCGGCCTTCGACGAGGGCCTGCTCGACCTGGGCGCGCCCAGCTACAGCGGCGCGGACGACCCCGACCCCGACCCGGACGCGGTCTTCGACCCGGACAAGGCCCTGGACCTGCCGGACACCTGCTGAACCGGGAACCGGGTCCGGATGCTGACGGCGACGGCGGTGGTGGTCAGCGGACCGCGCCGACCACCGCCCAGCCGCCGGAGCGCAGCCGCAGCAGCAACGCGGCCAGCCGGAGGACCACGAACAGCGTCAGCCCGGCCCAGATCCCGCCGAGGCCGAGGTCGAGCCCGTAGGCCAGCCAGATCGCCGGAAGGAAGCCGCCGAGCGCCGCCACGATGGTGAGGTTGCGCAGGTAGCGGACGTCCCCGGCACCGATCAGCACGCCGTCGAGGGCGAACACCACGCCGCCGATCGGCTGGAGCGCGACGAACCACGGCCAGGCGATCATCGCCTGCTCGCGTACCTGCGGGTCGGCGGTGAACCAGGACGGCACCAGGCCGGCGCCGGCGGCGATCAGCACCGCGAAGACCACGCCGCAGAGACCGCCGAGCAGGGCGATCCGACGGGCGAGGAACCGGGCACCGGCCGCGTCGCCGGCGCCGAGCGCGGCACCGATCAGCGCCTGCGCGGCGATCGCCAGGGCGTCCAGCACCAGGGCGGTGAAGAACCACAGCTGTACGGCGATCTGGTGGGCGCCGACCGCGGCGGCGCCGAACCGGGCCGCGACCGCGGTGGCGGAGAGGAAGCTCGCCTGGAAGGCGACGCCCCGGATGAGCAGGTCCCGGCTGAGCACGAGCTGCTGGCGGATCATCCGGGGCCGGGGGCGCAGGGCGACCCGCTCGCGCATCAGCGCCGCCGCGAAGAGGCCGCCGGAGAGGGTCTGCGCGACGGCGTTCGCCACCGCCGAACCGGCCAGCCCCAGCCCGGCCGGGTAGACCAGCAGCGGGCAGAGCAGCGCCGAGAGCAGGTTGGGCGCGAGCACGAAGAGCAGCGGGCGCCGGGTGTCCTGGATGCCGCGCAGCCAGCCGTTGCCGGCGGCGGCGAGCAGCAGCCCGGGCGCGCCCAGCGCGGCGATCCGCAGCCAGCCGGCGGCGGCGTCGGCCACCGCCCCGGGGCCGCCGACGAGGGTACGCGCGAGCCAACCGCCCCCGATCCCGATGGCGAGGGCGACCAGCACGCCGACGGTCAGCGCGAGCCAGGACGCCTGGACGCCCTCGGCCACCGCGGCGGACCGGTCCCCCGAGCCGAAGCGGCGGGCCGACCGTCCGGTGGTGCCGTACGCGACCACGGTGCCGATCCAGGCGGTCAGCGTCATGACCGTGCCGCCGACGGCGAGCGCGGCGAGCGGCACCCGGCCCAGGTGACCGACCACCGCCGTGTCGACCAGGACGTAGAGCGGCTCGGCGGCGAGCACCACCAGGGCGGGCAGGGCGAGCGCGGCGATCCGCCGGGGGGAGGCGGCGGGGGCAGGCGCGGTGGCGGCGGCGGTCTGGCTCATCGCCGCCGATCCTGGCACGCGCCAGGTAAGGGATGCAAGCGGCTGCATCACTTACCTATGCGCGCCGGGAGGAGCCGGCCGCCCGGCGGCGTAACGAGGCGCGTCGGGCAGCGTGGCCAGGAAGTGGCGGATGTCGCGGGGGGTGCGGAGACGGATCAGCGGCAGGGTGGGGGCCAGGACCCGGGCGGCGGCCAGGACCCGGGGGCGGGAGCGGCGCGGATAGCTCCAGACGTAGTGGAGGAGCTGGACGTCGATCTGCTCGGGGCACCCCTCGGGGAGGTCCGGTCGGGGTGTGACCCGGTGCGTCCAACGCCGGCGGAGCACCCGGACGAGGCAGCGCAGCGGGGACGGGTCGCAGAGCACGAGCAGGTCCGCGCGGGGCAGGCGGAGGTCGAGAGTGCTGGCGTAGTTGCCGTCCATCACCCAGACCGGGCGGGCGGCGAGCGCAGCCACCTCGGCGCGGAAGTCGGCGTCGGCGGGGGCGGCCCAGCCCGGACGCCAGTAGTGCCGGTCGAGGTGAATCAGGGGAAGGTCGAGCCGGCGGGCGAGCTCACGGGCGAGGGTGCTCTTTCCGGCGCCCGAGCTGCCGACGATCAGGATGCGGCGCACCGGGCGACGGTAGCGCCGGGCGTCTCGCAGGAAGACGCGGGTGACCGGTGCGGCGGTGACGTCGTCTGACCCGACGTCACCGCCGGACGGCCTGCGTCACTGACGGGTGTCCATCGACGTCTGCAGCGCGCGGCGCATCTGCTCGCGCGCCTCGTCGGCGGTGGTCTCGGTCTGCGGCTTGCGCTTGGTCGCCATGGGAGGTCCCTTCCAGGGTGCGGACCACCGACGCGGTGGCCCTACGGGCGTGCGACCACTCCGGCTCGGCGCGTCTGACGGCGCGCCCCGGCCTGGAGCCGTCGGCCTGCTGAGCGCCGGGCAGCGGTCCGGGATCACCGGAGCGGCTCGCCGGGCGTCGTGAGCCCGGGTCGGTCTGACCCTGGAGGGTGGCGGCACCGGGTGTGGCGCCACCGCCCGTGACCAGCGTCGAAGCGCCGGTCACGAAACCCAAGTTAACGTTAATTTTCCACATGCTGCCCAGTGTTCCCGCGATACGGACAACGGGCGACGGCCGCCGGGCGACGCTGGAGCCGACGTCAGCGGGCCAGGAAGTGCCAGCCCAGCCACCACCAGAAGCCGAACAGACCGATCCGGCCCACCGGCACCGGGCCGACCTCGTATCGCATCACGAAGGCGCAGACGTCGGCGAGGGACGGGATCCGCGAGCCCTCCCGCCGGGCGGCCCACTCGACAGCCGCGAAGAGCAGCAGCGCGATCGCGAAACCGCCGATCGCCAGGGCGCGCATCATCGCCGGACCAGTCCCCAGAACGCGGACAGCCAGGCGAACCAGGCCGCCGACCGGACCAGCTCGTCCTCGAGGAACGGGTCGGCCAGCCGGGAGAAGGTGGGAAACTCGTCGCCCGCCGCCAGGAAGAAGGTCACCCCTTCGAACACCCCGAAGACGGTCACCGGCAGCAGCCACCAGACCGCGCCCCCGGGCAACCGGCGGGGCGCGGGCCGGCGGGGCACCCGGTTGCTGAGGCCGACCCAGATCAGCGCGCCACCGGTGCCGAGGGTGTAGAGGTTGGCCCCGGCGGAGAAGGACGGCAACTGGCCCCCGACCAGGGAGAGGCAGATCAGCACCGGCACGGACACGACCGGGCGGTCCCAGACTCGGGGCGCTTCGACGGCGAGTTCTCGGGGATGATCCATCTCCCGATTGTCCCCAGCGTCACACAGCGCGGGAAGACCCGCACGCCCCGGAGCCGTCCCTGATCTCAGCCGGCCAGCAGGGCACCGCCCAGTTCGGCGCGGATCCGGTCCACCACCTCGTCGACGCTGCCCCGCCCGGTGAACCCGGCCGCGAAGCGGTGACCGCCACCACCGAGCGCCACCGCGACCGCGCTGACGTCCACCGCGCCCTTGCTGCGCAGCGAGACCGCCCACTCCGCCGCGGACACCTGCTTCAGCACGCAGCTCACGTCCGCCTCCGCCGTGCAGCGGACCGAGTCGATCAGTGCCTCCAGCACGTACGCCGGCTGGTCGTGCCGGGCCAGGTCCTCCTGGGTGGCGTACGTCCAGACCAGGCCGCGCCCGGCGGCGGCCGCCGGCTCCAGCCGGGCGCGGACCAGCACCTCGCCGAAGAGCCGGACCGCGCCGAACGGTCGGGTGTCGAAGATCCGTCGCGAGATGTCGCCGGGGCGGATGCCGGTGGCCAGCAGCCGCGCCGCCGTCTCGTGCACCGCCGGGGTGGTGGCCTCGAACCGGAACGAGCCGGTGTCGGTGCTCAGCGCGACGTAGAAGCAGGCCGCGATCCCCGCGTCCAGCGCCACCCCGAGCCGGTCCAGCAACCCCTCGGCGACCACCGAGGTGGCCGCCGCGTGCGGATCGACCAGGTGGATCCCACCGAACCGGGTGTTCGAGGCGTGATGGTCCAGCACCAGCGCCGCGCCGGCCTTGTCCAGCCGGTCGACCAGGTCACCCAGCCGGGACTCGCTCGCCACGTCGAAACAGATCACCAGGTCCGGGTCCGGATACGCCTCGTCCTCCGGAACCAGCAGTTCCAGCCCGGGCAGCCAGCGGAACGGCTCGGGCACCCCCGGCGGCCCGGGGAAGGTCGCCTGCAGCTGCCTTACGCCGAGCCGGCGCAGGCCCAACCCGAACCCGAGCATGCTGCCCAGCGCGTCGCCGTCCGGGTTGACGTGGCAGATCAGCAGCACCCGCGCGTCGACGGGGAGCTCACGCACCGCTGCGACGGCGCTCGCCCAGTCGGTGTCGGTCGGGCCGGCACCGGCCGGCGTGCCGCCCTCGGCGGGACCGGTCACCGGTGGTCGCCGCCGCGCGGCTCGTCGTCCTCGGTCTCCTCGTCGGAGTCCTCGGCGTCCTCGCCGTCCAGCCGGTACGGCTGGGCCTCGCCCGCGTACTGCGCCCTGGCGGCCAGCCGCTGCACCTCGGCGTCCGCGGTACGGGCCGCCGCCAGCAGGTCGTCGATGTGCTTGACCTGGTCCTGCACGTCGTCGAGGACGAAGGTGAGGGTCGGCGAGTGGCGCAGCCCGAGCGCCTTACCGACGGTGCTGCGCAGCATGCCCTTGGCGCTCTCCAGCGCGGCCGCCGTGCTCGCCTGCGCCGCCGCGTCGCCGAGCACCGTGTAGAAGACGGTGGCGTCGCGCAGGTCGGCGGTGATCCGCGCGTCGGTGATGGTGATCATGCCGAGCCGGGGGTCCTTGATCTGGCTCCGCACCACCGACGCGACCAGTTCACGGATGCGCTCCGCGTGCCGGCGTACCTTGGCCGGATCCGTCATGTCCCCCACCTCCAGGGTCACCCTGCTCACGGCCGGAGGCGACGGCGTGCCTGCCGTCGGGCCCGACCGCCCAACCCCTCGAACACTACCTGCGCGATCCCGGCCCCCGCGCGGGGCCGTCGGCTTGCAAAGGGCGCCCGCTCAACGCTCCCCGCGGGGTAACGGGGCCCGTCCCGACGCGGCTGCCCGGGGGTCAGTCCTCCGCGCCGTACAGCCGGCGGCGGGCCGAGAGCAGCTCGGTCTCCGGACGGCCGGCGACCAGGCGCTCGCAGGAGTCCAGCACCTCCCGCACGTGCGCCGCCTCGGCGGCCACCACGGCCACCCCGATCTGGGCCCGACCGTGCAGGTCGAGCGCCCCGACCTCGGCGGCGGAGACCTCGAACCGGCGTAACGCGGCGACGATCGGCCGGACGTACGACCGCTTGGCCTTCAGGGACCGGGAGTCCCCCGGCAGCAACAGGTCGAAGTGCGCGGTTCCCGTGTACACGGCGAGCAACGGTACGGCAGGGCAACGCTCCGGTCACCCGTTTTCCACCGACGACTCCAGGTCGCTGCGCGGCGTCAGACGTGCCCGGCCGGAGTCGTCCCCGGGTCGACCGCCACCAGCACGTCCCGCTCGATCGCCTGGTCGACCCGGTGCGCCAGCCCGAGGTAGCCCGGCCCGTCCACCACCCGCAGGCCGGCACCGGCCAGCACCGCCTCGGCGGCGGCCCGCGGCGCCACGTGGGTGTTCCAGGACAGACCCAGCGCCCCGCCGGGGCGCAGCAGCTCCCGCCAGACCGGCACGGCGGCGGTGAGCAGGTCCAGCGGGCTCCGGGACAGGCCCTGCCCGGTGCGGCTGCCATGGGCCACCCCGTACGGGGCGTCGGTGACGATCACGTCCGCGCAGCGGGGGCGCAGCACCTCCCGGGCCCGGGTGGTGTCGGTGTGCAGCACGGTGACCCGCTGGGTCGCCCCGGCCCGGTGCTCGTCGCGGGAGGGAGCGAGCACCGCCTCGAAGCGGCGGGCCACCAGCCTGCGGTCCCGGCGCACCGGCACCGTCTCGGCGGTGTGCTTGAGCCGCTTGCGCCGCAGCCAGGTACGCAGGAACGCCGCGTACGCGTCGATGTCCTTGCCGTCGTGCTCGACGCCGATGCCGTCGTAGCCGTACATCAGGGCCTGGTTGAGGGTGGTGCCCCGGCCACAGAGCGGGTCGAGGACGACCAACTGCCGGTCCAGCATCGCCCCGGCCGAGGCGGACGCGAGCAGGGTGGCGTTGAGCAGTAGCCGGGTGAACTGCTCGTTGGTCTTACCGGCGTACTTGGGGATGGTGATCAGGTCGGAGTCGTACCGGGCGAGGGGACGCAGCGGCACCGGCCGCAGCAGGTCCTCCCCCACCCGCTCGAACAGCGCGTACGCCGCCGACAGGTTCGCCAGGTGGGCCAGGTCCCGCCCGCCCAGGCCGGTGCCGGGGGCGGCGAAGGTCAGGTACTCCACTCCGCCGATCCGCTCCACCGCGGCGTCCACGGGGGGCGCGTCGAGCACCCCCGAGCCGGCGAAGATCTCCAGTTCGGCGCGGGCGAGCCGGCCGGCGGCGTCGGCGTAGACACGGTTGGTGGACGGGGCGAGGAGCAGCGCGTACCTGAGCACGCCGGAGATTGTCCCAGCCTGCGGAGACGGCGACGGCCGGGGCCCGCAGGCCCCGGCCGTCGACCGGTCGTTCACGCCGCTCAGGCGCGCGGCTTCTCCCGCATCTCGAAGGTCTCGATGATGTCGCCGACCTGGACGTTGTTGAAACCGCCCAGCGTCAGACCACACTCGAAGCCCTCGCGGACCTCCGTCGCGTCGTCCTTGAACCGCTTGAGGGAGCTGATCGTGAGGTTGTCCGCCACGACCGCCCCGTCCCGCAGCAGCCGCGCCTTGGCGTTGCGGCGGATGATGCCGGACCGGACGATACAACCGGAGATGTTGCCGATCTTGGACGAGCGGAAGATGTCGCGGATCTCCGCGGTCCCCAGCTCGACCTCCTCGTACTCCGGCTTGAGCAGCCCCTTGAGCGCGGCGTCGATCTCCTCGATGGCCTGGTAGATGACCGTGTAGTACCGGATCTCCACGCCCTCGCGGTCGGCGATCTCGCGGACCTTGTTCGCGGCCCGCACGTTGAAGCCGATGATCGTGACCGCCTCGGACGAGGCGCTCGCGAGCATGACGTCGCTCTCGGTGATCGCACCCACGCCCCGGTGGATGATCCGCAGCTGGACCTCCTCCGGGATGTCGAGGTTGAACAGCGCGTCCTCGAGGGCCTCCACGGAACCGGAGACGTCGCCCTTGAGCACCAGGTTGAGCGAGGTCTTCTCGCCCTCCTTGAGCTGCTCCATGAGCGTCTCGAGGGTGGCCCGGCCACGGGAGTTGGCGAATGCCGCCGCCCGCCGTCGCGCCTGCCGCTGCTCGGCGATCTGCCGCACGGTCCGGTCGTCCTCGGCCGCCAGGAACGTGTCACCCGCACCCGGCACCGTGGTCAGACCGAGCACCATGACCGGACGCGCCGGACCGGCCTCGTCGACCGGCTTGCCGTTCTCGTCCAGCATGGCCCGGACCCGGCCGTGCGCACCACCGGCGACGATCGAGTCGCCGGCCCGCAGGGTGCCCTTCTGCACCAGCACGGTCGCCACCGCGCCGCGGCCCTTGTCCAGGTGCGCCTCGATCGCGACACCCTGCGCCGGCCCGTCGACCGGAGCGGTCAGCTCCAGCGACGCGTCGGCGGTCAGCAGGACCGCCTCCAGCAGGGCGTCGATGCCGATGCCCGGCTTCGCGGCCACGTTGACGAACATGGTGTCGCCGCCGTACTCCTCGGCGACCAGGCCGTACTCGGTCAGCTGCTGGCGGACCTTGTCCGGGTTGGCCTCCGGCTTGTCGACCTTGTTGACCGCGACCACGATCGGCACCTCAGCCGCCTTGGCGTGGTTGAGCGCCTCGATGGTCTGCGGCATCACGCCGTCGTCGGCCGCGACCACCAGCACCACGATGTCCGTCACCTGGGCACCACGGGCACGCATGGCGGTGAACGCCTCGTGACCCGGGGTGTCGATGAAGGTCACCGCCCGGTCCTCGCCCTCGTGCGGGACGTGGACCTGGTACGCGCCGATGTGCTGGGTGATGCCACCCGCCTCGCCGGCCACCACGTTCGCCTTGCGGATCGCGTCGAGCAGCTTGGTCTTACCGTGGTCGACGTGACCCATGACGGTCACCACCGGCGCACGGCTGACCAGGCGGTCCTCCGACACTGCCGCGTCGAGGTCGATGTTGAACTGCGCGAGCAGCTCGCGATCCTCGTCCTCCGGGCTGACGATCTGCACGTCGAAGCCGAGGTGCTCACCCAGCAGCAGCAGGGTGTCGTCGGAGCACGACTGGGTCGCGGTCACCATCTCGCCCAGGTTGAACATCTCCTGGACCAGCGAGCCCGGGTTGGCGTTGATCTTGTCGGCGAAGTCCGACAGCGAGGCGCCACGGGACAACCGGACGACCTGACCCTGACCCCGGGGGGCACCCGAGGACATGGTCGGGGCCGACAGGTTGTCGAACTCCTGTCTGCGCTGCTTCTTCGACTTGCGACCACGGGTCGGCCGGCCACCCGGACGCCCGAAGGCACCCGCGGCGCCGCCGCCACGGCCACGACCGCCACCACCCGGACGGCCACCGCCGCCGGCCGGGGCACCCGGACGGAAGCCACCGCCGGGAGCACCGCCGCCGCCACCGGGACCGCCGCGGTAGCCACCGCCACCGCCACCGCCGGGACCGCCGCGGTAGCCACCGCCACCGCCACCGCCGCCGCCGCGGAAGCCGCCGCCACCACCGGGGCGGCCGGCCCCACCGCCGGGACGACCCGCACCCGGGCCGCCGGGGCGACCGGGACGCTGGCTCGGCATGGAGGCCGGGCTGGGCCGCGGCGGCATCGAGGCCGGGCTGGGCCGCGGCGGCATCGACGCCGGGCTCGGCCGCGGGCCACCGGCACCGGCGGCCGGCGGCCGCTGCTGCTGGCCGCCCTGGATGCCGAACGGGTTGTTGCCGGCGCCGCGCGCCGGCGGACGACCGCCCGGACGCCCACCCGGACCCGGGGTCGGCCCGCCGGGACGACCGGCGGCCGGGGAACCCGGACGGGGCGGCATCGCGGCCGGACCCGGACGCGGGCCGGGACGGACACCACCCTCGGTCGGGGGCTCCCGGCGGACGTTCTCGCGCTGCTGCTGGCGGGCGGCCTGAGCGGCCTTGACCGCGGCCTCCTGCTCAGCCTTCAGCGCGGCGGCACGCGCCTCGGCGGCCGCCACCTCGATGTCGTGCGCGCTCGCCGGCTTGGCCACCGGGGCGGCCGGCTGCGGCGGACCCGGAACCGGACCCTTGGGCTTCGGCCCAGGGGTCGGGCCCGGCCGCCGGGGCGGCATGGGCTTGGCCGCGACCCGGGGTGCACCCGGGGTCGGGCCTGGCGTCGGGGTCGGTGCCGGGCTGGGCGCGGCGGCCGGCGGGGCCGCCGGCGCCGACGAACCGGCGGACGCTACGAACGCGCCCCGCAGCCGCCGGGCGACGGGCGCCTCGACGGTGCTGGAAGCGGACTTGACGAACTCGCCCATCTCCTTGAGCTTGGCGAGAACGGTCTTGCTTTCGACCCCGAGCTCCTTGGCAAGCTCGTGTACGCGGGCCTTTCCTGCCACTGCACTCCTCACTCCGAGGTCGTGCGGGCAGCACCCGCAGCGACCTCACTCGTGCACTTGAAGCCTGGTCATTTCTGCGACTTCATCGTGTGCTCATGTCGGTCGTCCTACCTTGCTAGCGACCCTCGACCGGTCGGGTTGACCGGTCGTCGGGGGTTGCGCGTCAACGTGCTCCGCCAGCGCACCGGGATCGACGATCCCGGTGACACGCAGCGCTCGCCCGAAGGCGCGCCGCCGCACCGCTTGCGCGAAGCAGGCCGGATCCGGGTGCATGTTCGCTCCCCGACCCGGCAGTCTGCGGGCCGGATCGGGTCGGAGGCTGTAATGACCAACCTCGTCGCCCACCGCGACGATCCGCAGCAACTCGCTGGCCGGCGCTCGCCTCCGGCAGCCCACACAGGTGCGCTCCGGCAGCGCGCGTCGTACCACTGGAAAGAGTCTACCCCTAGCTGTTCGAGATCGCGCCGCCCGGCTCGGGTACGTGATCAGCTCCGCTCCCACCGGCCGCACCGGCCTGCTCGGCGTCGGACCGGATGTCGATCCGCCAACCGGTCAGCCGGGCAGCAAGTCGGGCATTCTGCCCCTCCCGCCCGATCGCGAGCGAAAGCTGGAAGTCCGGGACGGTGACCCGGGCGGTCCGGCTGGCCAGGTCGACCACCTCGACCCGGAGCGCCTTGGCCGGCGAGAGCGCGTTGCCGACGAAGGTGGCCGGGTCGTCCGACCAGTCGATGATGTCGATCTTCTCGCCGTGCAGCTCACTCATCACCGCGCGCACCCGCTGGCCCATCGGGCCGATGCAGGCGCCCTTGGCGTTCACACCCGGAGCGGTGGAGCGCACCGCGATCTTCGTCCGGTGACCCGCCTCACGCGCGATGGCACCGATCTCCACGGTGCCGTCGGCGATCTCCGGCACCTCGAGGGCGAAGAGCTTCTTCACCAGTGCCGGGTGCGAACGGGACAACGTGATCTGCGGGCCGCGCATTCCCTTGGCCACGTGCACCACGACGCAGCGGATCCGCTCGCCGTGCGCGTACCGCTCGCCGGGGACCTGCTCGGACTGGGGCAGGACGCCCTCCAGCTTGCCCAGGTCGACGCTGACGATGCCCTTCTCGGCGCGCGCCTCGTGGGCCTGCACCACGCCGGTGACCAGGTCACCGTCGCGGCCGACGTACTCGCCGAAGTGCACCTCGTCGGTGGCCTCCCGCAGCCGCTGGAGGATCACCTGCTTCGCCGTCATGGCGGCGATCCGCCCGAAGTCGTGCGGGGTGTCGTCCCACTCCCGCACCACGGTGCCGTCGGCGTCCAGTTCCTGGGCGTACACCGAGGCGGCCCCGGACTTGCGGTCGATCTCCACCCGGGCGTGCGGCTCGGCGCCGTCGGTGTGCCGGTAGGCGGTCAGCAGCGCGGTCTCGATCGCCGCGAGGATCGTGTCGAACGGGATCTCCCGCTCGCGCTCCAGTGCGCGCAGCGCCGCGAGGTCGATGTTCACCTCTCCTCGTCCTCCAGATCTTCGTCGTCGATGTCGTCGTATGTCCCGCCGGCTTCGCCGGCGTCATCGTCCTCGTCGGCGCCGAACTCGTCGTCCGCCACCTCGTCGAGGCGGCTGAACTCCACCTGGACCCGGCCGGGTCCGAGTTCGGCGTAGGAATGCTCCGCGCGGCCGGCGTCCGTCTCCAGCACCACGCGCTCGTCGTCGGCCTCGACCACCCGGCCGGTGAGCTGCCGGTCCCCGGCGGTGCGCTGCTCGGGCAGCCCCGCAGCGCCCCGCACGGTCACCTTGACCAGCCGGCCGACGTTGCGCCGCCAGTGCCGGGGCAGGGTGAGCGGCCGGTCCACGCCCGGGGAGCTGACCTCCAGCTGGTACTCGCCGGCCACGATGTCCCCGCCGGCCTCCTCGGCCGCGTCCAGCGCCGCCGAGACCGCCCGGGAGACGTCCGCGACGGCGTCCAGGTTGATTCCGCCGTCGGCGTCCACGATCACCCGGACCACGTGCCGGCGACCGGCGCGGGAGACGGAAAGGTCCTCGAGGTCGTACCCGGCGGCGGTGACCACGGGCTCGATCACCTCGCGCAGGCGGGCCCGGCGGGCGGCAAGATCGCCGCGGGGCGCGCCGCCCCGGTCCCCGGCACGGGGCCCGGCGGACCGCCGGGGTCGCCCGGAGGGCCCCGTCGGTCTGGTGGCACGGCCACGCTGCGTCATCTGGCGCACCCTTTCGATGGTCGAGCGGGCCGGTCGGCCCGCCATGCCGGCACGCCACCGGGGCGTACGCGCCCGGTGGCTGCGCAGAGCGTAACGCGCGGGGCGGGCGACGGACCCGGCGGCGCACCGACGCCACTGGCCCACGAGGCGGCGCGGATGGTGTTGACTTGTCCGGTGGCGAGGGGCAGAACGACAGGACATCAGGGATCACCGGGACATTCCCGGCGAAATCTGCTGCGCACGGGGGCGCTGGTCGCGCTCGGCGGCACCGCCGTACCGCTGACCGGCTGTGATCTTTTCGACCGGGACGACCCGCCACCACCGCCCGATCCCCTCGAACCGCTCGCGGCGGAGTCGCTCGCACTGGAGGCCCGGTACCGGGCGGCCGTCGCCGCCGCACCGACCCTGGCCGGGCTCACCCCGATCGCCGAGGCCCACCGTGCGCACGCCGAGGAACTGCGCAAGGTGATCGGGCGGCCGGCCCCCAGCGGCTCCCCCGCCGCCACCGCCCCGACACCGGCCGCCAACGACGACCCCGACGGCCTGCTGTCCGAGCTGCGCCAGGCGGAGCAGCAGGGTCGGGAGAACGCGGCAAAGGCGTGCGCCGCCGCGCCGGTCGAACGGGCCGCGCTGCTCGGCTCGATCGCCGCCGCCCGCGCGACCCACGTGGAGGCGCTGAAGTGAGCCCGCGTACGGCACCGACCGGCGGGCCGGCCCAGACCCTCGCCGAGGCGCTCACCGCCGAGTACGCGGCGATCTGGGCGTACGGGGTGATCGGGGTGCACCTGACCGGCGACGCCCGACGGGCCGCCCGGAGCGCGGAAGCGGCACACCGGGCACGCCGGGACGCCCTCGTCCTCCAACTCAGCGGCAACGGCGGCCAGGTGCCCGCCGATCAGGCCGGGTACGCCCTGCCGTACCCGGTGACCGACCGGACGAGCGCGCTCAAGCTGGCGGTCGAGATCGAGGAGCGGGCCGCCGGCCACTGGCGGGCGGCGCTGCCGCACACCACCGGCGCCGACCGGAACCGGGCGCTCGCCGCGTTGACCGACTGCGCGCTGCGGGCCACCCGCTGGCGCCGCACCGCCGGCGTGACCCCGATCACGGTGCCGTTCCCCGGTCGTCCGGTCTGAGCCGAGGGATCCGTCACCGGGCGGATCGCTCCGGTTGCGGTCCGCATACCAGGTATGCATACTCCTCGCCATGTCCATCCGCCACGGCCTGCTCGCCCTGCTCGAACGCGGCCAGATGTACGGCTACCAGCTGCGCGCCGCGTTCGAGGAGTCGACCGGCTCCACCTGGCCGCTGAACATCGGGCAGGTCTACACCACGCTCGCCCGCCTGGAACGCGACGGCCTGGTCCACCCGCTGCCCGAGAGCGACACCGGGCAGCGGCCGTACGAGATCACCGACGCCGGGCGGGCGGACCTGGCCCTCTGGTTCGCCACCCCGATCAGCCGTGCCGACCGGCCCCGCGACGAGCTGTCGATCAAGCTGGCCCTGGCGCTCACCACCCCGGGCGTGGACGTGCGCGCGGTGGTGCAGACCCAGCGCAGCGCCACCATGCGCGCGCTGCAGGAGTTGACCCGGTTGAAGTACGCCAGCGAAAAGCCGGAGGACCTGCCCTGGCGACTGGTGCTGGACGCAATGATCTTCCAGGCCGAGGCCGAGATCCGCTGGCTCGACCACTGCGAGACCAGCCTGGTCCGCTACCGCCCCGCGCCGAGCCGAACCGCCGGCCAACCGGAGGCGGTGGACCGGACCGACGAGGCGGCCCGCCGGTGAGCCACGGGCCGGTCCGGCGCAGGACGGAGGGACCACGGTGAGCGTGGTGCTGGAGCTGCGGGACGTGCACCGGACCCACGGCGCCGGGGAGGCGGCCGTGCACGCCCTGCGCGGGGTGAGCCTGACCGTCCGGGCGGGCGAACTGGTCGCGGTGATGGGCCCGTCCGGCTCGGGCAAGTCGACACTGCTGGCGCTGGCCGGCGGGCTGGACCGCTCGACCGGTGGGGACGTGCTGGTCGAGGGGGTACCGCTCGGCACCCTGGGCGCGCGCGAGCTGGCCCGGCTCCGGCGCCGCCGGATCGGGTACGTCTTCCAGGATCTGAACCTGCTCGGCAGCCTCACCGCGGTGGAGAACGTCGCGCTGCCCCTGGAACTCGACGGCGTCGGCGTCCGGGCGGCCCGCCGGTCGGCGCTGGCGGCGCTCGGCGAGGTGGGCGTGGCGGGGCTGGGCGACCGGTTCCCCGACCAGATGTCCGGCGGCCAGCAGCAACGGGTGGCGATCGCCCGGGCGCTCGTCGGCGAGCGCCGCCTGGTACTCGCCGACGAACCCACCGGCGCGCTCGACTCGCAGACCGGAGAGGCGGTGCTGCACCTGCTGCGCCGCCGGGTGGACGCCGGCGCCGCCGGGGTGCTGGTCACCCACGAGGCGCGGCACGCCGGGTGGGCCGACCGGGTGGTCTTCCTCCGGGACGGTGACCTGGTCGACTCGACGGCGCCGTTGATCGGCGTCGAGCAGCTGCTCAGCGGCAGCGGGCGGTGAGCCGGGGGCGGATCGTCCCCGCGCTCGGCTCGTGGCGGGCGGCGCTGCGGATCGCCCGACGCGAGGCCCGCCGGTCGCGCGGGCGCACAGCGCTG
The DNA here is from genome assembly GCF_047200535.1 of Micromonospora mangrovicola. NCBI lineage: Bacteria > Bacillati > Actinomycetota > Actinomycetes > Micromonosporales > Micromonosporaceae > Micromonospora > Micromonospora mangrovicola. Next base: position 77,213 of record NZ_JBJZOG010000008.1, read on the forward strand.
GTGCTCGCCATGATCGCCCTGCCCGTGCTGGGGCTCACCTTCGCCGCCGCGAGTTACGACATGGCGCAGCTGACCCGGGCGGAACGTCTGGACCGGCGCCTCGGGGCGGCCGACGTCGAGCTGCGCTGGGTCGCGGAGAACCCGCAGGTGCAGGACGCCTGGGGGACCAGCTACTGGCCGGCCGACGAGCCCGCCGTGCCGCGTACCCGCCCGCTGAGCGCCGACGAGGTGGCCGCCCAGCTGCCCGCCGGCAGCCGGGTCACCCGGATCCGCTGGTGGGTGCCGTTCGAGACCCGCATCGACGGCCGCCCGGTCTCCCTCGACGCCCGGGCGCTCGACCTCACCAACCCGCTCGCCCGCCCCCTCGCCACGCTGCGGGCCGGCCGGCGGCCGACCGCCCCCGACGAGATCGCGGTCAGCCCGCAGGCCCGGCGCCGGTTGGGCGTACGGCTCGGCGACCCGGTGCGCACCACGGACGGCACGACGTACCGGCTGGTCGGAGTGGTGGAGTTCCCGGACGACCTGCGGGAGCTGGTCACGTTGCGGCCGGAGACACCGCCCGGGCCGGTCGCCCCGTCGGACGAGAGCTGGCTGGCGGACCTGCCCGGGCCGGTGAACCGGGCACTGGTGGACCGGCTCAACGCGCACGGGATCGTGGTCGGCGGCCGGGTGCGGCTGCCCGGGCGGGACGAGTCCGTCCCCGGCCCGAACCTGCCCAACGCGGAGGAGACGGGCAACGCCGTGCTCGTCGGCGGGCTGGGCCTGCTGGAGGTGGTGCTGCTGGTCGGCCCCGCGTTCGCGGTCGGCGTGCGTCGGCGGCGCCGCGACCTGGCCCTGGTGGCGGTGGCCGGCGGGGACGCCGCGCACCTGCGCCGGATCGTGCTCGCCGACGGGGTGGTGCTCGGTGCCGGTGGCGCGGCGCTCGGGCTGCTGCTCGGCGTCGGCACCGCGTTCGCCGGCCGGCCGCTGGTCGAGCAGTACGTGATGTCCGCCCGGTTCGGCGCCTACCGGGTCTTCCCGGCCGCGCTGGCCGCGATCGCTGCGGTGGCGGTGCTGGCCGGCGTGCTGGCCGCGCTGGCCCCCGCCTGGACCGCGGCCCGGCAGGACGTGGTAGCGGGGCTGGCCGGCCGGCGCCAGCCGCCCCGGCGCCGCCGGCGCTGGCTGGTGCTCGGGGTGCTGCTCACCGTGATCGGCGCCGCAGTCGCCGCGCTGGGTGCCTCGCGCACCTCCCCGACCGTGGTCCTGGCCGGGCTGGTCCTCGGCGAGCTGGGTCTGGTCTTCGGCACCCCGACGCTGATCGGACTGCTCGCCCGGGCCGGCCGGCTGCTGCCGCTGGCGCCCCGGCTGGCGCTGCGCGACGCCAGCCGCAACCGCTCCTCGGCCGCGCCGGCCATCTCCGCGGTGATGGCGGCGGTCGCCGGCAGCGTCGCCCTCGGCATGTACGTGGCCAGCGACGAGGCCCGCCAGCGGGCGCAGTGGCAGCCCGGCCTGCCGCCGGGCCACGTGCTGCTGCTGCGCACGGACGACCCGGACGCCGGCACGCTGCCACCGGCCGGCGAGGTCGCCGAGCGGGTTCGGGTGGTTCTGCCCACCGCGACGGTCGCCCCGCTCGTCGTCCCGGTCTGCGCGAAGCCCGCCTCCCCGGAGGACTTCTGCCAGGTGTCGGCGATGCTGCCGCCCGAGCGGCGCTGCCCGTACGGGCCGCGAGACACCGTCACCGACGCCGAGCGCGTCCGCGCCCTGGCCGACCCGCGCTGCGTCCGCCCGTTCCGCGACCCGGATGGCTTCTACCAGCCCGCGTACGTGGACGACGGGGCGGCGCTGGCCGCGCTCACCGGCGCCCCGGCGACGGAGATCACCGCCGCGGCCCGGGTGCTCGCCGCGGGTGGGGTGGTGGTCACCGACCCCCGGCTCCTGCGGGACGGCCGGGTGACCGTCGTCGCCGGCCACGGTTCCGTCGACGGCTCGCCCACGGCCAGCGCCACCGTGCCCGGACACCTGCTGCGCGGTGGTCTTTCGGTCGACCGGCTCGTCCTCTCGCCGGCGGCGGCAAGCGCGGTCGGGCTGGCCGGCGGGCAGGTCGGGTACGCGGTCGACACCACCGGGCCACCCTCGGCGGCGCAGCGGGACCGGCTCGCCGCCGAACTCTCCCCGCTCGCCGCGTTGACCGTGCAGGTGGAGGAGGTGCACCGGTCCGACCAGCGGCCGTTGCTGCTGCTGCTCTCCATCGGCGCCGGGCTGATCACACTCGGCGCGGCCGGGGTGGCCACCGGCCTCGCCGCCGCCGAGGGCCGCCGCGACCTGTCCACGCTCGCCGCGATCGGCGCCGACCCCCGGGTACGCCGGGTGCTGTCGGTCTGCCAGGCCGGGGTGATCGCGGTGCTCGGGTCGGTGCTCGGGCTGCTCGCCGGCCTCGGCTCGGCCGCCATCATCCTCATCTCGCTGAACCGGCGGTACGCGCAGGCGTGGCCGGTCGAGGAGCCGTACCCGCTGGTGGTGCCCGGTTTGACCATCGCCGTGCTGGTGGTGGTGCCGCTGGTGGCCATGCTGGGCGCGGGCCTGCTCACCCGGTCCCGGCTGCCGGTGGAACGAAGGCTGGACTGAGCCGGGGGTGTCCCTGCGGGGCGGCGGCCGGCACACTGGGCGGGTGTCCGCCCTGGGAACCCTCACCCGCCGCCTCGGTCACCAGAAGTGGTTCGGCGCCACCATGCGGCTGCTCGTCCCCGCCGACCGGCTCGTCGGCCGGCTGACCAAGGGCCGCGTGGTCGCGTTCGGGCTGGTGCCCTCCCTGGTCATCACCACCACCGGCCGCCGCTCCGGCAAGCCGCGCAGCAACCCCCTGCTGTACGTGCCGGACGGCGACACGTACGTGGTGATCGGCTCGAACTGGGGCCAGCAGCACCAGCCGGCCTGGTCGTTGAACCTGCTCGCCCAGCCCGCCGCCGAGATCGACGTCCGGGGACGCCGCATTTCCGTGCGCGCCGACCTGATCAGCGGCGACGAGCGGGAGCGGCTCTTCACCCGCCTGGTCGACGAGTGGCCGGCCTACCGGACGTACGTGGAGCGGGCCGGCGGCCGGGAGATCCGCGTCTTCCGCCTGGTCCCGGTCGACCCGCCCGGCCCCACCACCTGACGCTGGAACCAGCCGCGCCGGGACAGCAGACGATCTTGAACGGGAAAGGCCCCCGGAGGGCCGGCTCCTGCCAGCACCTCCGGGTGTTCTGCTGCTGCGTGGCGCGGCGTGCGGGCGCGTACACGCCGCGTGGCTACGCTGGTCCGGGTGCGCCGGCCACCGGCCGGCGGACCGCCCGCGGAACGGAGGTGGACCGTGGACGCCAGCGGTGCCGAGCCGGAGACCGACCGCTACCTGGACGATCCACGGTGGCGGGTCGCCGAGCAGGTCAGCGACGCGGCGTTGCGCCGGTTCGCGGCCGACATCCTCGCCGTGGCGGTACACGGTCCCCTCGCGCACGGCGACGACGACGGCGGTGGGGACCGTGAGGTGGGGCTGCTGCTGGTCACCTACCGGCCGGGCGGCGGCCCGGCGCCGGCCACCCGCCGGGTGGACGGGGTGCTGGTCGACCTGACCGTCGCCGGAGCCGACGACTACCTGCGGCAGGCCCGGACGATCAGCCCGCTGTGGCCGCTGACCGCCGACCGGTACGTCAGCACCCGCGCGCTGCACGACCCGACCGGTTGGCTGCGCACCCTGCGCGACGAGCACCTTGCCCGGCTGGCCCGGGCCCGCCCGCCCGAGTTCACCGCCGCCGCCCGGCAGGCCTGGTACCGGGGCAGCGCCGCGCACGCCCGGGCGCTGCGCCTCGCCGAGTGGTACGAGACCGACCAGGCGCTGCTCATGCTCGGCGAGGCCCGCCTCGCGGCGGCCACCGTGCAGGGCCTGTTCAGCCGCACCTACTTCCGGGACCCCGGCGACGCGGTGCGGCGTACCGGGCTGGCTGGCGCGGACATGACCGAGGTGGGCGCCGTGCTGGCCCGGCAGGCCGAGGAACTGGCCGCCCGTGGCCGCCCGGTCGACGGCACCGTCGACGACCTCCTCACCACCTGACCCGCCCGCCCCCGGGTCGACCCGGGGCGACGCCGGGGGGCGGGCGACGCCGCGGGTGGGCTGGGGTGGGGTCAGCCCAGGCCGCCCTGGATGCCGATCAGCTTGCCGACCAGGTAGGTCGCGCCGGCCGCCAGGGCGCCGAGCAGGAGTTGGCGCAGGCCGCCGGACCACCAGGGCCGGTTGGTGAACCGGGCGACGATCGCGCCGGCCACGAAGAGGCCCACCCCGCCGACGCCGAGCGCCAGCCACAGGCTGGTGAAGCCCAACAGGTATGTCAGCAACGGCACCAGCGCGCCCAGGGAGAAGCAGAGGAAGGACGAGATCGCCGCCGCCCACGGGCTCGGCTGCTCGTCCGGATCGACGCCCAACTCCTCCCGGACGTGGACCCGCAGCGCCTCCTCCGGGTTGCGCCGGACCGCCTCGGCGACCTGCATCGCCAGATCGCGCGGCAGGCCCCGGGCAACCCACGCCTCGGCCAGTTCGCGGGCCTCCGCCTCGGGGTGGCGTTCCAGCTCACGCCGCTCCTTGGCCACCTCGGCGGCCACCTGTTCGTTGGCCGACCGGACGCTGGTGTACTCCCCCAGCCCCATCGAGATGGCCCCGGCGACCAGGCCGGCGGCGCCGGTGAGGATGACGCTGCGCGGCGAGACGCCGCCGCCGCCGACGCCCGCGATCAGGGCGATGTTGGTGACCAGTCCGTCCATCGCGCCGAACACGGCCGGCCGGAGCCAGCCGCCCGACACGTCCGCGTGGTGCGCCTCGCGCAGCGCCGCCGGAGTCTCGGTCACGGCAGGGTCAGGATCTCGTAGCCGTCGTCGGTCACGACGATGGTGTGCTCGAACTGCGCCGTCCACCGGCGGTCCTTGGTGACCACCGTCCAGCCGTCGTCCCACATGTCGTACTGATGGGTGCCGAGGGTGATCATCGGCTCGATGGTGAACGTCATGCCCGGCTCCATCACGTCGGTGGGCCGCGGGCTGTCGTAGTGCGGCACGTACAGGCCGCTGTGGAAGGACTCGCCGATGCCGTGGCCGGTGAAGTCGCGGACCACGCCGTAGCCGAACCGCTTCGCGTACGACTCGATGACCCGGCCGATCACGTTGATCTGCCGGCCCGGGGCGACCGCCTTGATGCCGCGCATCATCGCCTGATGGGTCCGCTCGACCAGCAGGCGGGCCTCCTCGCTCACCTCGCCCACACAGAAGGTGGCGTCGGTGTCGCCGTGCACCCCGCCGATGTACGCGGTCACGTCGACGTTGATGATGTCGCCGTCCTGGAGCACGGTGGAGTCCGGGATGCCGTGACAGATCACCTCGTTGAGGCTGGTGCAGCAGGACTTCGGGAAGCCCTTGTAGCCCAGCGTCGACGGGTAGGCGCCGTGGTCGCAGAGGAACTCGTGGACCACCTTGTCGATCTCGTCGGTGGTCACCCCCGGCTTGCAGTGCTCGCCCGCCAGCTGGGTGGCCTGCGCGGCGAGCCGGCCGGCGACGCGCATCCTCTCGATGGTCTCCGGCGTCTGCACGTGCGAGCCGCGCCACTCCTGCGGACGCTTCTTGCCCACGTACTCGGGGCGCGGGATGTGGACGGGTACCGCTCGCCACGGGGAGAGCGTGCCAGGGGTCAGCGGCGCACGGACGGTCATGACCACAGCCTATCGCCGGGCAGCGGGGTGACTCCCGCCACGGCCCGCCCGGCCAGGTTGTTGCCGTGCCGCAAGCGCTGTGCCATTGTTGCTCCGTGGATCAAGGGGGCGCATCTCCCGTCTTCTCCGCGACGGCGGAGGTCGACGGCGATCACCTTCATGTCGTGGTGACCGGCGAGGTCGACATGGCGACCGCCGACACGATGTTCCAGACCGTTCTCCACGAGCCGGCCCGGCAGGTCACGCTCGACCTACGGGCGGTCACCTTCTTCGATTCCGCCGCCATCCACGCGGTGGTCCGGCTGGCCCAGCGCTTCCCGAATGCGCTGACCGTGCTGCCGTCCCGCCAGGTACGCCGGGTGCTGGAGATCTCCGGCCTCGGCGAGCAGGACTGGCTGCTGCCCGCCTGAGCGGCCGGCCGCCCGAGCCATCCGCGGCGGCGCGACCTCAGTCCGCCAGCCGACGCCACAGCGTCACCTCGGTCCCCTCGTTGGTCCGGGACACCGAGAGTTCACCGAGCGCCTGGATCAGCGCCAGGCCGCGACCCCGGAAGCCGGATCCGGTCGACTCCCGCCAGTGGCCGGTGTCCCGGATCGTGGCGGTCACCGTCCGGTCCTCGATGGTCACCTCGACCGCGATCACCGCCTCGGTCGGGGCGACCGGGTGCTCGATCGCGTTCGCGGCGGCCTCGGAGATCGCCACGGTGAGGTCGAACAGGTCGGTCTCGCCGACGTGGTGGGCGACCAGGAAGTCCTCCAGTCGCTTGCGCAGCACGCTGAGCCGGGTCGGGTCGGCCGGCAGCCGCAGGGCGAAGCGGTTCAACTCGGCCGCCTCCAGCGCCAGCACCGCCACGTCGTCGTGCCGGGTCCGCCCGGCCACCCGCTCGACCACCGCGTCGACCAGGTCGGCCACGTGCTCGCCCCGGGCGGCCGCGTCCAGGCGCAGCTGACCGATGCCCGCGTCGATGCCGAGCTGCCGGTCCTCGATCAGGCCGTCGGTGTAGAGCAGCAGGCGACCGCCGGGGGCGAGTTCGCCCTCGATGGTCCGGTACTCGGCCTGCGGAATCGCCCCGATCGGCGGGCCGAGGGCCTGGTCGTGCAGGAACGCCACGTCGTCCCCGCGGATCAGCAGGGGTGAGGGGTGGCCCGCGCTGGCGTACCGGAGTCGGCCGGTGCGCGGCGTGAACCAGAGGCAGACCACGGTGGCGAAGGAGCCGTCCTCGGCGGACCCGACCAGGTGGTTGAGCCGGGTCAGCGCCGGACCCGGGACGAACCCCTCCAGCACGTACGCCCGCAGCGCGTTGCGCAGCTGCCCCATGACTGCCGCGGCCCGGACCCCCTTGCCCACCACGTCGCCGATCACCAGCGCCAGCTCGTCATCCGGGGTGCGGATCACGTCGTACCAGTCGCCGCCGACCTCGACGTCGGCGCTGCCGGGCAGGTAGCGGCTGGCCACCACCGCGCCGGGCAGCTGCGGCAGCGTACGCGGCAGCAGGCTGTGCTGCAGGGTGGTGGCGATCCGGTGCTCGGCCTCGTACAGCTGGGCGTTCTCCAGCCGCACGCCGATCAGCCGGGCCAGCTCGGTGAGCACGGCCTGCTCGGTGCCGCCGCCCTCGCGGCGCCAGACCCGCAGCTCGCCGAGCTGCTCGCCGGTGGTCCCGGTCAGCGGGAGCACCGACGACGGCTCGAGCGGCGTGTCGCCGCCGCCGTCGGCCTCGTACCGGGCGCCGGTCGCGGTGACCACCACCCGCGCGGCCTCGGCGAGGCCGAGTGCGTGCCGGGCGGCGACCTGCACCACGTCGGCCGTGGACCGGGCGGTGTTGATCGCGACGGCCGCGTCCGCGAGGCCACGCAGCCGTCGGATGATCTGCCCGCGCAGCTGTCCCAGCTCGACGTTGGCCCGGATCCGGGCGACCAGCTCCTGGCTGGAGAAGGGCTTGGTCAGGTAGTCGTCGGCGCCGACGGCGAGCCCGGCGACCGCTTCGGCCGAGCCGGCCCGGGCGGAGAGCAGCACGATCGGCACGTGCCGGGTGACCGGGTTGGCGCGCAACGCGCTGACCAGCCCGAAGCCGTCCAACCGGGGCATCATCACGTCGGTCAGCACCAGGTCGAACGGTGAGTCGACGGCCAGCCGCAGCGCCTCCACCCCGTCCGCCACGGCGACCACCTCGTACGAGGGGGACAGCAGCCGGCTGACGTGCTCGCGCAGGTCGGCGTTGTCGTCGGCGACCAGGATCCGGCCCGAACCGGCCGGCGCGGCGGCGGGCTCCGGCAGACCACCGGGCACGGCGACCTCGTCGGTCCAGAGTGCGGTCTCGGCGACGTAGAGCCGGGCCTGCTCCGATTCACTGAGCGGCACCGGCGAGAGCACGGCCACCCGGTCGGCGGGCAGATGCCCGTACCCGAGCGGGACGCTCACCGTGAACGTGGTGCCCTCGTCGACGACGCTGCTCACCCGGACCGTGCCGCCGTGCATCTCGACCAGCTCACGGACCAGCGCCAGCCCGATGCCGGTGCCCTCGTGGGTGCGGGAGCGGGCCCCGGGCACCCGGTGGAACCGCTCGAAGACGTGCGGCAGCTCGTCCGGCGCGATGCCGACGCCGGTGTCGACCACCTCCAGCACCGCGACGCCGGCACCGGCGCGGATCCGGACCCGGATCTCGCCGTCGAAGGTGAACTTGACGGCGTTCGACAACAGGTTGAGGACGATCTTCTCCCACATGTCCCGGTCGACGTAGACCGGCGCGGGCAGCGGCGGGCAGTCGACCACCAGCCGCAGTCCGGCCCGTTCCGTGGCCGACCGGAACGTGCTGGCCAGCCGGGAGGTGTAGTCGGACAGGTCGGTGGGCTGGAAGCGGGCGGCCAGCCGGCCGGACTCCAGGCGGGAGAAGTCCAGCACGGTGTTGACCAGCTTGAGCAGCCGCAGCGCGTTGCGGTGCATCATGCCCAGTCGCTCGAGGTACGGGACCGGCAGCGCGGGGTCGGCGAGCAGGTCCTCCAGCGGGCCGAGCACCAGGGTGAGCGGGGTGCGGAACTCGTGGCTGACGTTGGCGAAGAAGTTGGTCTTGGCCCGGTCCAGCGCGGCCAGCTCGGCGGCCCGGGCGCGCTCCTGCTCGTACGCCCGTTGCTGGCCGACCGCCCGGGAGATCTGGGCGGCAACCAGCTCGACGAAGTCGCGGTAGTCGTCGCCGAACGGCAGCCGGCGGGCGACCCCGACCAGCAGCGCGCCGGCCGGCTCGTTGGTGGCGGTCAGCGGGAGCACCAGGGCCTGGTCGGCGGCGTCCGGCGGCACCTCGCCGAGCAGGTCGGCGACGGAGACCCAGCGGGCGCCGCTCTCCGCGTCGCCCGGCGCGGGCGGCCCGCCGGCGAACGCCTCCGGCGCCACGCCCGCGCAGCCCGCCAGCACCGGGGCACCGGCCTCGTCGTGCAGCCAGATCGCGCTGAACGGCAGGTCCGCCCGGTGCGCGTCGAGCACCCGGGCGACCGCCCGGCCCAGCTCGATGGTGCTCTGCACGTCGGCGAGCTCGCTGCCCAGCTCGGCCAGCGTACGCAGCCGGCGCTCGCCGAGCACCCGGCCGGTGGTCTCGTTGACGAAGCAGAAGACGCCGTTGACGCTGCCGTCGGCGTCGCGGATCGGGTCGTACGAGATGTCGAAGTAGACATCCTCCAGGAAGCCGTGCCGGTTGAGCACGAAGGGGTGGTTCTCACCCCGGTACGGCACGCCGGTGCGGCGCACCCCGTCGAGGAGGGGGCCGAGGACGTCCCAGGTCTCCGCCCAGTACTCGCGAGCGGTCTGGCCGATGACCGCCGGATGCTTGTCGCCGATGGTCGGCCGGTAGGCGTCGTTGTAGAAGGCGAGGTGGTCCCGGCCCCAGAACACCACCATCTGGGCCCGGGACGAGAGCATGGTGCTCAGCGCGTGGCACAGCGCGGGCGACCAGGAGTCCGGGGTGCCGAGCGGAGTGGTCGACCAGTCGAAGGCGCGCAGTCGCTCACCCATCTCGCCGCCGACGGCGAACGCCGCGGCCAGCAACGGTGGAAGCTGTGCGTCACCGGTCCCCGAGGACGCGTGCCCCCCGCCCTCGCCCCCCTGGGCCGAGCCCATGCAGCCTCCTGCTCCGGCCTTGCTCGTGACGCCCGGCGCGCCTGCGCCGGCCATCCCGGTCTGCTACCCCGACGGAGGAGCAACGTAACGCATTTCCGTTGGTCTTCGCTGGTTACCGATGCCTCATCCTGACGTATCCGTCGCCGGACGGCGAGTCGGGCGGTGCGCCGTCGGCCCGGGCCCGCAGGGTTGATCATCGCGCAAGAGGCCGCCCGGACGCCGAAATCGCGCCCCCATTTCACGAACTTCCGGTATGTGATCCCCATTACACGTCGTTCCGGCCGCCGCCGGCGGCCCGGACCAGGGCACTCACCGGACGCGGGTCCCGGTCGTTCTCCGGATGCCACTGCACCCCGAGCAGGAACCGCCGCGCCGGATCCTCCACCGCCTCCACCACCCCGTCGTCGGCCCAGCCGGTCACGGCCAGGCCGCCCGGGTCCGCCACCCCCTGATGGTGGTACGAGTTGACCCGGTCCACCCCGGCCGTCACCGCCCCCGCCCGGCTGCCGGGAGCGAACCGGACCGGATGCGACCCGTACACCCCGGGGGCCGGGCGGTGGCCGTCGTGGCCGACCACGTCCGGCAAGTGCTGGTGCAGCGTGCCACCGTGGGCGACCGCGAGCAACTGCATGCCCCGGCACACCCCGAGCACCGGCAGGTCGGCGGCGAGCGCGGCGGTCAGCAGCGCCAACTCCCCCGCGTCCCGGTCCGGCCGGCTCTCGGTGCGCGGGTCGGGCGGCCGGCCGTACCGCTCCGGACCGACGTCGGCGCCGCCGGCCAGCAGCAGCCCGTCCAGCACCCGCAGCACGTCGGCGTCCCTTTCGTCCGGGGGCAGCAGCACGGCCCGGCCACCGGCGGCGGTCACCGCCCGGACGTACGCCTGCGGCACCAGCACCGCCGGGACGTCCCGCCACACCGCCCAGCCGGCCGGCTCGACGTACGCGCTGATCCCGATCAGCGGCCGGCTCACCGGCCCGACACCGATCGCGACTGCGGGGCTCGCAGACCCGGCTCACTCCTCGCGCTCACCAACCCGACACCGATCGCGACTGCGGGGCTCGCAGACCCGGCTCACTCACAGGGGGGTGACGTACGCGCCGGTGATGCCGCCGTCCACCACGAACTGCGCGGCGGTCATGAACGAGGCGTCGTCGCTGGCCAGGAAGGCCACCGCGGCGGCGATCTCCTCCGGGTTGCCGAACCGGCCCATCGGCACGTGCACGAGCCGGCGGGCGGCCCGCTCCGGGTCCTTGGCGAACAGCTCCAGCAGCAGCGGGGTGGCGACCGGGCCGGGGCAGAGCGCGTTGACCCGGATCCCCTCCCGGGCGAACTGCACGCCGAGTTCCCGGGTCATCGCCAGCACCCCGCCCTTGCTCGCGGTGTACGCGATCTGCGACGTCGCCGCGCCCATCAGCGCGACGAACGACGCGGTGTTGATGATCGAACCCTTCCCCTGCCGCCGCATGTGCGGGATGACGTACTTGCAGCAGAGATAGACGCTGGTGGTGTTGACCCGCAGCACCCGCTCCCAGGCGTCCAGCCCGGTCGCCAGGATGGAGTCGTCGTCCGGCGGTGAGATGCCGGCGTTGTTGAACGCCACGTCCACCCGCCCGTGCCGGGCGACCACCCCGTCGAAGAAGTCCCGCACGGCCGTCTCGTCGGCCACGTCGGCCGCGACGAACTCCCCGCCCACCTCCTCGGCGGCCCGCTTGCCGGCGTCGGCGTCGATGTCGACGCACACCACCCGCGCCCCCTCGGTGGCGAACCGCCGGACCGTGGCCAGCCCGATCCCGCTGCCCGCGCCGGTCACCACGGCCACCCGGTCCGTCAATCGACCCTGCACTCTGCTCACTCCTCGGTGCCGATGAACACGTTCTTGACGTCGGTGAAGGCGTGCAGCGCGTCCGGGCCCAGCTCCCGGCCGAGGCCGGAGCGCTTCATCCCGCCGAAGGGGGTCCAGTAGCGCACCGAGGAGTGCGAGTTGACGCTCAGGTTGCCCGATTCGACCGCCCGGGCCACCCGCACCGCCCGGCCGACGTCCCGGGTCCAGATCGAGCCGGAGAGTCCGTACTCGGTGTCGTTGGCCAGCCGGACCGCGTCCGCCTCGTCGTCGAACGGGAGCACCGACACCACCGGGCCGAAGATCTCCTCGCGCCAGTGCCGGTCGGCCGGCGAGTCGGCGAGCAGCACCGTCGGGGCGTACCAGAAGCCGGGTCCGTCGGGGCGGGAGCCGGTGAAGGCCACCTTCGCCCCGTCGACGTACCCGGCCACCCGGTCCCGGTGCCCCGCGGAGATCAGCGGGCCCATCTCGGCGCCCTCGGTGGCCGGGTCCTCGACCCGGAAGGCACGCACCGCCGGTTCGAGCAGCTCCAGGAACCGGTCGTACACCGGGCGCTGGACGAGGATCCGGGAGCGGGCGCAGCAGTCCTGGCCGGCGTTGTCGAAGACCGCGTACGGCGCGGTGGCCGCCGCCTTCGCCAGGTCGGCGTCGGCGAAGACCAGGTTCGCCGACTTGCCGCCCAGCTCCAGGGTCACCCGCTTCACCTGGGCGGCGCAGCCCGCCATGATCCGCGTGCCGACCTCGGTGGAGCCGGTGAAGCAGACCTTGCGGACGGCCGGGTGGGTGACGAACCGCTCCCCGACCACGCTGCCCTGCCCGGGCAGCACGGTGAACACGTCGGCCGGCAGGCCCGCGTCGACGGCCAGCTCGGCGAGCCGCAGCGCGGTCAGCGGGGTGAGTTCGGCCGGCTTCAGCACGACGGTGTTGCCGGCCGCGAGGGCCGGGGCGAAACCCCAGGCGGCGATGGGCATCGGGAAGTTCCACGGCACGATCACCCCGACCACGCCGAGCGGCTCGTGGAAGGTGACGTCGAGGCCGCCGGGCACCGGGATCTGCCGTCCGGTCAGCCGCTCGGGCGCGCCGGCGTAGTAGTCGAGGACGTCCCGGACGTTGCCCGCCTCCCAGCGGGCGTTGCCGACGGTGTGCCCGGCGTTGCGCACCTCCAGCAGCGCCAACTCCTCCAGGTGCGCGTCCACCACCGCGGCGAACCGCCGCAGCAGCCGCGCCCGGTCCCCCGGCGCGACGTTCCGCCACGACTCGTACGCCTTCGCCGCCCGCGCGATCGCCGCATCCGTCTCCCCGGCCGAGGTGCCCGGCACCTCCCGCAGCACCCCACCGGTCGCCGGGTTGATCACCTCCGTCACGCCCCGCCCCCTCTCCCCACCGTCTTTCGCGATCGTGGCGTTGTGGCACCTGACAACGGCCGCCCATTGCCGCGAATCGGGAACCACGTGTCCATGATCGGCGAGGCGGTGCGGCGGCGGTCAGAGGCGTTCGAAGCCACGGACCAGTTCCCAGTCGGTGACGGCGGCGTCGAAGGCGGCCAGCTCGACCTTGGCGTGGTTGGCGTAGTGGGCGACCACCTCGGAGCCGAACGCCTGCTCGGCGACCGCGGAACCCTCCCAGAGGGCGAGCGCGTCGCGCAGCGTCCCGGGCACCCGCTCGGCGGCGGCGTCGTCGTACGCGTTGCCGGTGCACTCGTCGGCCAGTTCCAGCTCCGCCTCGATGCCGTGCACCGCCCCCGCCACCAGCGCGGCGATCGCCAGGTACGGGTTGACGTCCGCCCCGGGCACCCGGTTCTCCACCCGCATCCCCTGGCCGTGGCCGACCAGCCGCAGCGCGCAGGTGCGGTTGTCGGTGCCCCAGCGCAGCGCGGTCGGGGCGAACGAGCCCGGCTGGTAGCGCTTGTAGGAGTTCACGTTCGGGGCGAGAAAGAGGCTGAACTCGCGCATCGTGTCGAGGAGCCCGGCCAGCACCCGCCGCCCGGTCGCCGACAGGTCCGCCGGGCCGTCGCCGAGCATCGCCGAGCGGCCGTCGGCGTCGCGCAGCGAGAAGTGGATGTGGCAGGAATTGCCCTCGCGGGCGTTCGGCTTGGCCATGAAGGTGATCGACATGCCCTCCTGGGCGGCGATCTCCTTGGCCCCGTTCTTGTAGATGACGTGGTGGTCGGCGCAGGCCAACGCGTGGTCGTAGCGGAAGGCGATCTCGTGCTGGCCGAGGTTGCACTCGCCCTTGGCGCTCTCGGGGGTGAGCCCGGCGCCGGCCATCTCGGTGCGGATCCGGCGCAGCAGCGGCTCGACCCGGGCGGTGCCGAGCAGGGAGTAGTCCACGTTGTACTGGTTGGCCGGGGTCAGCTCGCGGTAGCCGCGCCGCCACGCCTCCTCGTACGAGTCGCGGAACAGCACGAACTCCAGCTCGGTCCCGGCGTACGCGGTCAGCCCGTGGGCGGCCAGCCGGTCGAGCTGGCGGCGCAGGATCTGCCGGGGCGAGGCGATCACCGGCCCGGAGCCGTCCAGCCACTCCAGGTCGGCCAGGAGCAGCGCGCTCCCCGGCTGCCAGGGCATCCGGCGCAGGGTGTCCAGGTCGGGCCGCATCGCGAAGTCGCCGTAGCCGCGTTCCCAGCTCGACATCGCGTACCCGTCGACGGTGTTCATGTCGACGTCGACCGCGAGCAGGTAGTTGCAGCCCTCGCTGCCGTGCCCGACCACCTGGTCGAGGAAGTAGGGGGCGTGGAAGCGCTTGCCCTGCAACCGGCCCTGCATGTCGGTCAGGGCCAACACGACCGTGTCGATCTCGCGTTCGGCGACCGCGACCCGGAGCTGTTCGAGCGTGAGCGGAGCTTTCCTCATCGGCGAGCCTCCATAGGAAAGGTCTACTACCGGACCTTTGCATCCGTCAATGGTCGGCCCGGTTCACACGAGCAGCCCGCGTAGCAGCTCCGCCGTGCCGTCGCAGTGCTCCTCCATCATCGACCGCGCCCGGTCCGGGTCGCCACCCAGGATCGCATCGACGACCCGGGTGTGCTGGGTGTCGGAGTGGTCGAGGTTGCGGTCGATCACCGGGATCGCGGCGAGCAGCCGGTCGAGGGTCAGCTGCACGTCGGCGATCGCCGCGGCCAGCGACGGGGAGCCACTGGCCGCGGCGATCGCCAGGTGCAGGCGGGAGTCCGCGACGCGCCGGGTGAGCGGGTCCCGGTCGCGGGACGCGGTCAGCGCGGCGACCAGGTGCTGCCGTTCCGGGGCCGACAGGCTGCGGTTGGCCGCCAGGGACGCCGCGCCCGACTCCAGCACCCGCCGGAAGTCCAGCGCGTCGTGCAGGCGCTCGCCCATCTCGCGGGCCAGCTCGCCCGGGTCCGGGCGCGGGGCGCCGACACCGGTCGCGGGCAGCGCCGACACGACGAAGGTGCCGCCGGTTCGCCCGCGCCGGGACGCCAGATAGCCGGCATCCCGCAGGGCCGCGATCGCCTCCCGCAGCGTCACCCGGCTGACCTGCAGTCGTTCGGCCAGCTCGCGCTCGGCCGGCAGCCGCTCCCCGACCCGGACCATGCCGAGCTTGATGGCCTGGACGAGCCGCGCGACGGTGATCTCGAAGGCGTTGCCGCCGCGCACCGGGCGCCACACCGGCAGGGCGGGTACGGCTCCCCCGGTCGGGGCCGCAGCGCCGCCCGCCACCCGGGCGGCGGCGGACGGCTCGGCGGTCCCGGCGTCGCTCCGCATCGGCGTCCTCCCCGCAGCGTCCGGTCCGCGTGGCGGGCGCGCCGACGCGCCCCCGCCACGCCCCGGCAACCTACTCGGCGCTCGGCTCGGTGACGGGCTCGGCACCCGCCGCCGGTCTGGGGATCACCGGATCCGGCACGTTGTGCCGGGGACCGGTGAACCAGCGCCGGGCACTGAGCACCCACCAGAGCCAGGCGCCCCCGAGCACCACGCCGACCGCGACGATCGTGTAGTTGAAGGTGCCGGCGGTGATGGGGCTGCCGGTGGGCAGCACGAACAGGATGCAGATGATCACGACCCAGACGATCGCCGCCCACCCGACCGGCGCGCTCCACCGGCCCAGGTTCCACGGCCCGACCGCGAAGTCCGCCGTCCGCCGGCGTAGGAAGACCGGGGCGACGTACGCGATGTAGAGGCCGATCACCGCGATGGAGGTGGCCGCCAGGTAGGCGGTGGTGTTCCACAGCGACGGCAGGACCAGCAGCGACGAGCACGCCACGCAGAGCCAGATGGAGTTGGTCGGCGTACCGGTGCGCGGGTTGACGCGCTTCCAGATCCCGGAGCCGGGCAGGGCGCCGTCCCGGCTGAACGCGTACGCCATCCGGGAGTTCGCCGTGACCGACGCCATGCCGCAGAAGAACTGGGCGACCACGCAGATGAAGAGCAGGAACGTGCCGAGGTCGCGCCCGGCGGCGTCGATGAAGATCTGCGCCGGGGGCAGCCCGAGCGCGGTCGTCCGCTCCGCCTCGTAGTCCTGGATGGACCAGGTGATGGCGAACAGCAGCACGAAGCCGGCGACGACCGAGACCACCACCGACATCACGATGCCGCGCGGGGCGGAGCGGGCGGCGTCGTGCGTCTCCTCCGCCACGTGCGCGCTCGCGTCATAGCCGGTGTAGGTGTACTGGGCCATCAGCAGGCCGATGAGGACGGCGTACCCGGCGGCACCGGCGAAGGTGAAGCCGGTCTCGTTGCGCACCTCGAGGAAGACCTCGGAGACGGGCTTGTGCTGGTCCGGCACGATCGCGAGCGCGACCACGATGATCGCCACGCCGACGAGGTGCCACCAGGCGCTGACGTCCGACAGGACCCGCACGAGATTGACACCGAAGGTGTTGAGCAGGCCGTGGGCGACGATGATCAGCAGGAAGATCAGGAAGGTGCGCCCGGCGGTCACCTCCATGTCGAAGGCCAGGCCCAGGAAGGCCGACGTGGTGATCGCCGCACCGAAGTCGATCGCGGCGGTCACGGCCACCTCGCCCAGGAAGTTGAACCAGCCGACGAACCAGGCCCAGGCGGCCCGGTTCCGCTTGGCGAGCGCGGCGGCCCACCAGTAGAGGGCGCCGGCGGTGGGATAGACCGAGCAGATCTCCGCCATGGCCAGCGCGACGAGGACGACCATCGCACCGACGAAGAGCCAGCCCAGGGTGATCGCCAGCGGGCCGCCGGCCGTCATGGCGATGCCGTACGACGTGATCGCGCCGGCCAGGATGGAGATGATGGAGAACGAGACCGCGAAGTTGGAGAAGCCGGAGAGCTTCCGCCGCAACTCCTGCTTGTATCCCAACTGCGCGAGCCGTTCCTCGTCGCTGACGGGGGATGTCGGGGGTACGCCGTCCTGGATCGCTGAGCTCATCGGTGTCTCCCTTGGACCGCGGGGATGGAGACTGTGACCTGGGCCACTGCCTGACGGGATAATCGCCCCGCACGCTCAACGAGGTCAATGGATGTCGACCGAAAATTCGACCGGGAGCAGACCATTGACCGATGCCGGTGTCGCGCTTCCCGCCCGGGGGGCCAAATCCGGTTGCCGGGCCCCGCGATCCGGCGGCATTCTTGAGCACGTGACCAGGCCCGATCGCGACGGGCCTCCACCGGGCGCTCGGCAACGCCCGGTCCGCGGCGGCGCGGGGCGTCCACCTCTCTCTCACTCCGTACGGCGCGCTGCGCCGTACCCTCCGGACGTCCCGCGCCGTACGCCTCGACTACCGTGTGGCGATGACCGTTCCGCGCGTCCGGTACCGCACCGGGCTCACCGACAGCGGCTGGTGGGACGGCTTCGAGTTCCGGCCCGACGACATCGTCGTCAGCACACCGTCCAAGTGCGGCACGACCTGGGCGCAGATGATCTGCATGCTGCTGGTCCTCGGCAGCCCCGACCTGCCCGCCCCGCTCACCGCCCTCTCCCCCTGGCTGGACATGTGGCTGCGCCCGGTCCGGGAGGTGCGGGACCTGCTGGACCGGCAGACCCACCGTCGTGTCATCAAGACGCACACCCCGCTCGACGGCCTGCCCGTGGCGCCCGGCGTGACGTACGTCGTGGTCGGGCGGGACCCGCGCGACGTGGCCGTGTCGATGAGCCACCACCGGGCCAACCTGGACTCCGCCGTCCTCGCCCGCCTCCATGACGCCGCGGGACTGGAGCTGGACCGGCCCCGGCAGCCCCGCGCGACCGACCCGAGGCTGCGGGTGCTGGAGTGGATCGACGCGGACCAGCCCCCGGCCGAGAACCTCTCCTGCCTGCGCGGCACCGTCTGGCACCTGGCCGACGCCTGGTCCCGCCGTCAGGAGGACCGCGTCGTGCTGCTGCACTACACCGATCTCTCCCGGGACCTGGCCGGACAGATGCGGCTGGTCGCCGCGCGACTGCGCATCGAGGTGCCCGAATCGCGCTGGCCGGACCTGATCAGGGCCGCGACCTTCGGCAAGATGCGGCAACGGGCGGCGGAACTCGCACCGGACGAAGGGCTCGGCCTCTTCTCCGACCGCGACCGCTTCTTCCGCAGCGGGTCCTCTGGACAGTGGCGGCAGCTCCTCACCGAGGCGGACCAAACCCACTACCAGCGACGGCTGGCGGCACTGGCTCCGGCGGACCTGCGGCACTGGCTGCACCACGGCAGCGGCGCGGCCGTGCCCTCCCCGCCCCGCTGACCTGCCCGCCGCGCCCGGCCGTCCGGACCCGGGTCAGGATCCCAGCCGCACCACCAGACCCGGTCGCGCCACCTCGACCCGGCCGTCGTACGCCCGTCCGGCGGCTGCCACGGCCGCCGACGGCTCGGTGCCGGGCCACAGGTGGGTGAGCAGCACCTGGCGCGCCCCGGCCGCGGCGGCGTACCGGCCGACCTCCGCGGCGCTGGACAGGTGGCCGACGTGCCGGTCCGGCACGTCCGCCGGGTACGTCGCGTCGGCGATCAGCAGGTCGGCGTCCCGGGCCAGGTCAACGAGTTCCGGGCTGGGGCCGGTGTCTCCGGTGTACGCGAGCACCAGGTCCCCGACGGCGAACCGGGCGCCGGCGTTGGGCACCCAGTGCGGCAACGCCCAGGTCCGCACCGCGAACGGCCCGAGGTCGAACGCGTCGCCCGGGGCGAAGGCGTGCCAGCCGTACGCCGGGTCGACCAGACCCGCCTCGTCCAGGGCGAACAGCCGGTCCAGGCTGCCGGCCGGGGCGTGCACGGGCAGCGGCGGGCCGGACCGGTCGGCGAGCACCCGGGCCCGCAGCAGCGGTTGCAGGTCGGCGCAGTGGTCGGGGTGGCCGTGGCTGACGTAGACCGCGTCCAGCCGGGCCGCCGGGACCCGGGCCAGCAGCGGTTGCAGCGTCGCGTAGCCCGGGTCGATCAGCAGCCGGAAGCCGCCGTGTTCGACGAGGAAGCCGGAGCAGCCCTGGTCGGCGGTCGGCCAGGCGCCGAGGCCGCCGAGGACGGTGATCCGCATGGGCCGACCCTAGGCCACGCCGGGTCGCCGCGCGGCCGGGGCCGGTCAGGTGAACAGCAGGCCGGCCACCCAGAGGGCGGCGATGACCAGGCCGGCGAGGAACTCGACCAGCATGGACAGCCCGGCCGCCTTGAGCGCGTGCACGGTGGCGGGCCAGGCGAGCTGGTTGCTGCCCAGCCGGAGCCGCTCCGCGCCCCAGATCCCGCCCACGAAACCGATCGGTAGTCCGACGACCGGGATGACGAAGAACCCGACCAGCCCGAGCAGGCCGCCGGCCAGCAGCGACGAGGTCGGCACCCCGGTCCGTTTCAGGTTCCGCCCCGGCCAGGCGTACTTGACCACCGAACCGCCGGCGGCGACCACGGTGGCGGCGGCGAGCACCGCCCAGCGGCCCGGGCCGGCCTCGCCGAACAGCGCCCACACGAGCACCCCGCCCCAGCAGAGCGGCAGCGCCGGCAGCCCGGGTACCACCACCCCGGCCAGCCCGGCCAGGATCGCCAGCGCGGCGACCAGCGACACCACCGCCTGGGTGTCGGTCAGACCCACGGCGCCACCTCCCGTCGCGTGCCGGCCCGACCCGGCGTCGGTCCGGTCACCCCGCCGTCATGCCCGGAAGTCGGCCCGCTCACGCCGCCTCCTCGCCGCCGGCCAGGCGGGCGCGGATCCGGTCGGCCGGCACCGGCCCGCCGAACCAGCGCCCCTGCCCGGTGTCGCAGCGCAGCGCCCGCAACCGCTCGGCCTGCGCCTCGGTCTCCACCGCCTCGGCGGTCACCCACAGCTCCAGCGCGTGTGCCAGCCGGACCAACGCGTCGACGATCCGCTCGTCCCGGTGGTCGGCGGCGTCCGCACCGTCGGCCCGGATCCCCTCGACGAACGGGCCGGCCAGCTTCAGACAGTGGATCGGCAGCCGCCGCAGGTACGCCAGGTTCGAGTAGCCGGTGCCGAAGTCGTCGATGGCCAGGCGGATGCCGAGGTCGGCGAGGCGGCGCAGGGAGCGCAGCGGCTCCCCGGCGGTCCCCATCACGGCGCTCTCGGTCAGCTCCAGCTGCAGCAGCTCGGCGGGGAGCCCGGTGTGCTGCAACGCCTCCGCGACGGTCTCCACGATGGCCGGGTCGTCGGCCTGCCGGGCGGCCAGGTTGACGCTGACCACCAGCCGCGTCCCCGGGTACGCCCGGCGCCAGCCCTCGGCGTCGCGGCACGCCTGCTTCAGCACCCAGGCGCCGAGCCGGACGATCAGGCCGGTCTCCTCGGCCAGCCCGATGAACCGGTCCGGGCCGATCAGCCCCAGCTCCGGGTGCTGCCAGCGGACCAGCGCCTCCACCGCGACCATCGACTCGTCGAGCAGGGCCACGATGGGCTGGTAGTGCAGCACGAACTCGCCCCGGTCCAGCGCGGCCGGCAGCCCGGCGGCCAGGGCCGAACGGGCGATGTCGGCCGCGCTGCGTTCCGGGTCGTAGACCGCCCAGCGGCCGCGCCCCTCGGCCTTCGCCCAGTAGAGGGTAATGTCGGCGGCCTTCATCAGCTCCGACACGCTGGTCTCCCCCGCCGGGCACTCCACGATGCCGATGCTGGCCGAGACGGCGACCTGCTGGTCCCCGAGATGGACCGGGGCCGAGACCGCGGCGAGGGCCAGCTCGGCCACCTCCACCGCGTCGTCGAGGCCACCACCGGAGTCGACCAGGATGACGAACTCGTCGCCGCCCATCCGGGCCACGAGGTGGCCCTGGCCGACCACGCAGTCGGCCAGCCGCCGGCCGATCACCTTGAGCAGCCGGTCCCCGACGTCGTGGCCGAGGCTGTCGTTGATCGCCTTGAAGCCGTCCAGGTCGATGAAGCAGAGCCCGATCCGCTGCTCCGGCCCGGCGGTGCCGAAGACCTCACCGAGGGCCTCGAAGAAGAGCGTCCGGTTGGGCAGGCCGGTGAGCGGGTCGTGCAGCGCCTGGAAGCGCAGCCGCTGCTGGAGCTCGTACCGCTCGGTGATGTCCTCGATCATCGCGACGGTGAACCGGGGCCGGCCGTCGTCGTGCCGGATCAGCGTGACGGCGAGGTCGGTCCAGACGATGCTGCCGTCCTTGCGGTGGTAGCGCTTCTCCACCCGCACGGTGTCGTGCTTGCCCTCGATCAGCTCCTGGTACAGCCCCCACATGCCGGCCGCGTCGTCGGCGTGGAACAGCGCCGCGACGTTGATCTCGCGCAGCTCCGCGACGGGATAGCCGAGCATGTCCGCGAAGGACTGGTTGACGTCCAGGATGGCACCCTCGACGTCGGCGATGCCGATCCCGATCGCGGCGCCCGTGAAGACCGCCCGGAACCGCGCCTCGCTGTCCCGCAGCGCCCGCTCCACCGCGTCCCGCGCCTGCCAGGCCGAGCGGGCGATCCGTTCCTGCTGGCTGAAGGTCCGGTCGCGCAGCGCCCGGGCGAAGCCGGCGGCGAGGGCGCCCTGCATCGCGGCGACCCGCTCGCGCGCCTCGGGCTGCTCCGCGAGCGAAGCCAGCACCCAGGGCAGAAACCGGTCGCCGAGCGCCTGGACCGACCAGTCCAGCACACCCGGCTCGGCGAGGTGCGCCTCCACCAGGGCCCGACCCACTTCCTCCGCCGCCTCGGCGGAGAACGCCGGGGCGAGCAGAGCCTGCCCGAGGCGTACGGTGTGCACCAGCAGCAGCCGCTCGGTCTCGGCCGCGCTGAGCGGCACGAACCCGATGCGTCGCACCGCCCGGGCCCACTCGGCGGCGTACGCCTGGGCGCCCGGTCGGCTGAGCCCGCCCCCGCCGGGGTCCGGGGCGCGCATCTCGGCTCAGCCGGCGGGCCGGTCGTACCGGGCGACACCGCCGAACGCCCCGAACCGCTCGGGGTGCTCGTCCACGTCCGACGGCGAGTCGGGCCGCCACAACGGCATGTGCACCACCCCGGGTTCGAGGACGGTCCAGTCGCCGAAGTAGCCGGTGATCTCGGCGCGGGAGCGGAGGGTGATCTCGGTGGCGGTACGCGCGGAGAGCCGCTGCGCGTCCAGCATCTCCTGCGGCTGGTCCTCGAAGGTCGAGTGCGAGATGACCAGGAAGCTGCCGGGCGCGGCGGCGGCCCGCAGGGTGGCCAAAATGTCGCCGGGCCGGTCGACGTCGGGGATGAAGTGCACCACCCCGGCGAGCAGGATGCCCAGCGGCCGGTCGAAGTCGATCAGGCCGCTGGCCCGGGCCTGGTCCAGGATCACCTTCGGCTCGCGCAGGTCACCGTGGATGGCGGTCGCCCGGCCGTTGCCGGCGAGCAGATCCCGGCTGTGCGCCACCGCGACCGGGTCGATGTCGACGTAGGCGATGCGCGCCTCGGGGTTGGCCGCCTGGGCCACCTCGTGCACGTTGCCCACAGTGGGAATTCCGGAGCCGATGTCGAGGAACTGGTCGATGCCCGCGTCGAGCAGCGCCCGCACCGCCCGGCGCAGGAACTCCCGGCCGGAGCGCATGGTGGCGGCCAGGTTCGGGGTCATCGCCGCGATCTGCTCGGCGAGCTGCCGGTCGATCTCGAAGTTGTGCGCGCCGCCGAGGAAGTAGTCGTAGACCCGGGCGGCGCTGGGCCGGCTCAGGTCGATCTCGGCGGGAAGTCCGTCCGGCGTCTGCATCGCTCGGTCCCCCAGGTCGTCGCCGCGTACGCGGGCAGCCCGTAACCGGGCCGACCCGCGGAGTGATCGCGTGGTCCACACCACTCTATGCGCGTGCTTCCAGCTGTGGGAGATCCACTGTCGACGATGCCCGGCGCCGGTCGCGGCGGCGGCCCGGATCCTGGACGGTTCCCGTCCGCCGGGAACGAGAACCGTCCAGCATCCACCGGCCGGCGCCCGGGGAGCCGGCGTCAGGCGGCGGACTCCAGCAGGAGGGAGATGCCCTGGCCGACGCCGATGCACATGGTGGCGAGGGCCCGCCGGCCGCCCCGGCGGCGCAGTTCGAGCGCGGCGGTCAGCGCCAGCCGGGCGCCACTGGCGCCGAGCGGGTGGCCGAGGGCGATCGCGCCGCCGTTCGGGTTGACGTGCTCGGCGTCCACGGGCAGTCCCAGCTCGCGCAGCACCGCCACGGACTGGGCCGCGAACGCCTCGTTCAGCTCGATCACGTCGACGCCGGCCAGATCCAGGCCGTACCGGTCGAGCAGCTTGCGGGTCGCCGGGACCGGGCCGATCCCCATGATCCGGGGCGGTACGCCGGCTGCCGCCGCGCCGGTCACCCGGGCCAGCGGCGTGAGGCCGTACCGGGCGACGGCCGCCTCGGAGGCGACCAGCAGGGCCACCGCGCCGTCGTTGACGCCGGAGGAGTTGCCGGCGGTCACCGTGCCGCCATCGCGGAACGGGGTGGGCAGCGCGGCGAGCTTCTCCAGGGACGTCTCCCGGGGGTGCTCGTCGACCTCGACCAGCTTCGTCTCGCGCTTGCCGGCCGGCACGGTGACCGGCACGATCTCCTCGGCCAGCCGGCCGTTCGCCTGCGCCTTGGCGGCGCGCTGCTGGGAACGGAGGGCGAACTCGTCCTGTGCGGCCCGGTCCACGCCGTAGTCGGCAGCGACGTTCTCCGCCGTCTCCGGCATCGAGTCGATGCCCCAGCCCTTCTTCATCAGCGGGTTGACCAGCCGCCAGCCGATGGTGGTGTCGAAGACCTCGGCAGTGCGGGCGAACGCGGTGGTCGCCTTCGGCATGACGAAGGGCGCGCGGCTCATGCTCTCCACCCCGCCGGCCACGACCAGGTCGGCCTCCCCCGCCACGATGGCCCGGGCGGCGGTGGCCAGGGCGTCCAGGCCGGAGCCGCAGAGCCGGTTGACCGTGCTGCCGGGCACCGCCTCGGGCAGCCCGGCGAGCAGCGCCGCCATCCGGGCCACGTTGCGGTTGTCCTCGCCGGCCTGGTTGGCGCAGCCCAGGATCACGTCGTCGGTACGGGCCCAGTCCACCGCGGGGTGGCGGGCCACCAGTTCGCGGATCACGTGGGCGGCCAGATCGTCGGGGCGGACCCCGGCGAGGGCGCCGGCGTACCGGCCGATCGGGGTGCGGACTCCGGCCACGAGATATGCCACGGTCATGATGCTGCGTCCTTCGGGGGTGGGAAGGGGCGGGCGGCGGGTCGCCCGCCGGGTCACGGGGACGCCCGGCGCCAGGATATCCACGCCCGGAACGGATAGGTTGGCGGCATGGCCCGGGCCCAGTTCAGCGCAGAGACCACCGGCAGCGGTGCGTTCGTCCGCCAGCCCAACCGGTTCACCGGTCGGGTCACCCCGCACTCCACCTCGCCCGAGGGCGGCGGCCCGGACGACCAGGACCGCTGGCCGCTGGAGGCGGGCCGCTACCGGTTGATCTGGTGCCGGGCCTGCCCGTGGGCGCACCGGGCCCGGATCGTGCGCAGCCTCCTCGGCCTGGAGGACGTGATCTCGCTGGGCACCGTCGACCCGGTCCGGGACGAGCGGGGCTGGCGGTTCACCCTCGACCCCGACGGCTTCGACCCGGTGCTCGGCATCGGGTTCCTCTCCGAGGCGTACCTGGCCACCGACGCGGACTACACCGGCCGGGTGACCGTGCCGGCTCTGGTCGACACGCTGACCGGCCGGGTGGTCACCAACGACTACCCGCAGCTCACCCTGGACCTGTCGACCGAGTGGCGGCGGTTCCACAAGCCGGGCGCGCCGGACCTGTACCCGGTCGAGCTGCGCCCGGAGCTGGACGCGCTGATGGCGGAGATCCACCGGGACGTCAACAACGGCGTCTACCGGTGCGGCTTCGCCACCTCCCAGGAGTCGTACGACGAGGCGTACACGGCGTTGTTCGCCCGGCTGGACACGCTGTCGGAGCGGCTGGCCGGGCGGCGGTACCTGATGGGTGACGCGATCACCGAGGCGGACGTGCGGCTGTTCACCACGCTGGTCCGCTTCGACGTGGCGTACCACGGGCACTTCAAGTGCAACCGGCAGAAGCTGACCGAGATGCCGGTGCTCTGGGCGTACGCCCGGGACCTGTTCCAGACCCCCGGCTTCGGCGAGACGGTGGACTTCGAGCACATCAAGCGGCACTACTACGCCACCCACGAGATGATCAACCCGACCCGGATCGTGCCGCTGGGCCCGGACCTGCACGGTTGGACCACGCCGCACGGGCGTGGCTGAGCCGGGCGTCGCCCGGGCCGCCGCCGCTTCCGCCGCCGCCGGCTGCATCCTGGCCGGGGCCGTCGCGGTGACGGTCGCCGTGGTCGCCGGTCCCGGTCCGGGCCTGACCGGGTACGTGAGCGAGGCCGGTGTCACCGACAGCGGGTACGCCGCGGCGTACCGGATCGGGGTCTTCGCCCTGGCGGCGGCGCAGCTGCTGCTCGCCGCGGCGCTGCCCCCGGCGCTGCGGACGGCGGCGGCGCTGCTCGCCGCCGGCGGGGTCGGCACCGTGCTGTCCGGGGCGGTGACGTGCAGCGCCGGCTGCCCGCTGCCGCCGTTCGAGGCGACCACCGTGACGGACCTGGTGCACGGCGGCGCGAGCATCGCGGCGACGGCCGCGGTGGTCTTCGCGATGCTGGCGCTGCTCGCCTCCCCGGCGGCGGCCCCGCCGGTGCGCCGGGTCGCCGGGGTCGGCGCGGCCCTCGCCCTGCCGCTCGCCGCGGCGGTCGGGCTGGCCATGCTGATCGTGGGCCGGGGCGGCCTGGTCGGGGTGCTGGAGCGGCTGCTGCTGGCGGTGGCCGCCGGCTGGGGTGTGGCCACCGCCGCCGCGCTGGGCCTCCGGCGGTGAAGCAAGGCCGCCCGCCGACGCCTCATCCGTGACAGGGGCACCTCCCCAACCACCGGACGTAAGGAGCGTCACGCCGAGCGCTCCTTCCAGGCTGGAGCCGGCCGGGAGTAGCGTCCCCAGGCGATGACCAACGTCTGGCACCTCACCGTGCGCCTGTACGTCGACCTCCGGCGGCAGGCCAGCAGCAGCTGTCCGGCGCAGCCGCGCCCCTGACCGCTGCCCTGTTCACCACCACCAGACCTTGGACACATCCTCATGGCTTCCGCCCTGCGCAAGATCCCCTTTTCCGTGCAGATCCTGCTCGGCCTCGTGCTCGGCGTGGCGCTCGGCTTCCTCGCCCGCGCCAACGATCTCGCCTGGCTGACCAGCACCCTCGACACCGTCGGCCACCTCTTCGTCCAGCTGCTCAAGCTGGCCGTGCCGCCGCTGGTCTTCACCGCCATCGTGGTCAGCGTGGTCAGCCTGCGCGGCGTGGCCAACGCCGCCCGGCTGGCCGTCAGGACGCTGCTCTGGTTCGGCATCACCGCGCTGATCGCGGTGAGCATCGGCATCGGCATCGGCCTGCTCACCGATCCGGGCAAGGGCGTCACGCTCGACCTGGCCGGCGCCGCCGCGCCGAAGAAGACCGGCTCCTGGACCGACTTCCTGACCGGCATCGTCCCGACCAACCCGGTCGGCGCGTTCGTCGAGGGCAACGTCCTCCAGATCGTCTTCCTCGCCCTGGTCGTCGGCGCCGCCGCGCTGCTCGTCGGTGACGCCGCCGAGCCGTTCGTGACGCTCAACCGGGCGGTGCTGACCATCGTGCAGAAGGCGCTCTGGTGGGTCATCCGGCTCGCCCCGATCGGCACCCTCGGCCTGATCGGCAACGCCGTCGCCTCGTACGGCTGGGACCTGCTGGCCCCGCTCGCCAGGTTCACCACCGCCGTCTACATCGGCTGCGCCATCGTGCTCTTCGTGGTCTACCCGGTGCTGCTGCTGGCCGCCGGCCGGCTCAACCCGCTGCGCTTCTTCGCCGGCGCCTGGCCCGCCATCGAGCTGGCCTTCGTCTCCCGCTCCTCGGTCGGCACCATGCCGGTGACCCAGCGCTCGGTCGAGCGGCTCGGCGTTCCCCGCGAGTACGCCTCGTTCGCGGTCCCGTTCGGCGCGACCACCAAGATGGACGGCTGTGCGGCCGTCTACCCGGCCCTGGCGGCGATCTTCGTCGCGCAGGTCTTCGGCATCCACCTGGGCGTGACCGACTACCTGCTGATCGCCTTCGTCTCGGTGGTCGGCTCGGCGGCCACCGCCGGCCTGACCGGCGCCATCGTGATGCTCACCCTGACCCTCAGCACGCTGGGCCTGCCGCTGGCCGGCGCCGGCCTGCTGCTGGCGATCGACCCGATCCTGGACATGATGCGCACCGCCACCAACGTGGCGGGCCAGGCCCTCGTCCCGACCATCGTGGCGGCCCGGGAGGGCACCCTCGACCGGACGGCGTACGACTCGGCGGGCAAGCGCGGCCTGGTCGACGCCGACCCGGCCGTGCGGCCGGCCCCGCGGCCGGAACCCGTCCCCGCCTGACACCGCTGATCGGGGAGGGGCCCCCGGCCGGGGCCCTTCCCCGTCGTTGGAGGATCACCCCATGACTGCCCTGTTCACGCCGCTCGCCCTGCGCGGCGTCACCCTGCCCAACCGGGTGGCGCTCGCCCCGATGTGCCAGTACAGCGCCGGCCCGGACGGGCTGCCCACCGACTGGCACCGCGTCCACCTCGGCGCCCGCGCGGTCGGCGGCGCCGGCCTGATCATCACCGAGGCCACCGCCGTACAGCCCGAGGGGCGGATCAGCCCGCAGGACACCGGGCTCTGGTCCGGCGCGCACGTCGACGCGTGGCGGCCGGTCACCGCGTTCGTCGCCGGGCAGGGCGCGGTGCCGGCCGTGCAGCTCGCCCACGCCGGGTTCAAAGCCTCGACGTACCGGCCGTGGGCCGACCACCGGGGCGGCGTGCCGGACACCGAGGGCGGCTGGACCCCGGTCGGCCCCGGCAGCGAGCCGTTCCTGCCCGACTACCGGCGGCCGACCGCCTTGGACGAGGCCGGGATCGCCGGGGTGGTCGAGGCGTTCGCCGCCGCCGCCGGACGGGCCCTCGATGCCGGCTTCGCCGCGGTGGAGATCCACGCCGCGCACGGCTACCTGCTGCACGAGTTCCTGTCCCCGCTGACCAACCACCGCACCGACGGCTACGGCGGCGACCGGGCCGGCCGGACGCGGCTCACGCTGGAGGTGGCCCGCGCGGTCCGCGCCGCGGTCGGCGAGTCGGTGCCGGTGCTGACCCGGATCTCCGCCACCGACTGGGTGGACGGCGGCTGGACCGTCGAGGACAGCGTGGCGCTCGCCGGCGAGCTGGCCGCCGCCGGCGTGGACCTGGTGGACGCCTCCTCCGGCGGGGCCTCGGCGGCGGCGAGCGTCCCCGTGGGCCCCGGCTACCAGGTGCCGCTGGCCGCGCGGATCCGCCGCGACGCGGGTGTGCCGACCGGCGCGGTCGGCCTGATCCTCGAGCCCGAGCAGGCCGAGCAGATCGTCGCCGGCGGCGAGGCGGACCTGGTGCTGCTCGGCCGGGAACTGCTCCGCGACCCGTACTGGCCACGCCGCGCCGCCGCCAAGCTCGGCGCCGAGCCCCACTGGCCCGACCAGTACACCCGCGCCTTCTGACCCACCCGGCGCCAGCCGCGACGCGCGGCGTCGGTCGAGATCCTGGACGGTTGCCGTTCACCGGGACCGGCAACCGCCCAGGATCGGCGCGGGCTCAGCCCGCCAGGTGACCCCAGTCGGCCTCCAGGTCGCGCCACGGCCCCTGCGCCGCCATCGTCCCGTCGATCAGCACCACCACGTGGTCCGCCCGGACCAGGGCGGCCCGCTTGGCGGTCGACCCGACCACCGTCACCCCGTGCTCCCGCAGCGCGGCCCAGA
Source organism: Micromonospora mangrovicola (assembly GCF_047200535.1). Classification (NCBI taxonomy): domain Bacteria; kingdom Bacillati; phylum Actinomycetota; class Actinomycetes; order Micromonosporales; family Micromonosporaceae; genus Micromonospora; species Micromonospora mangrovicola. The sequence continues at coordinate 105,969 of NZ_JBJZOG010000008.1, forward strand.
GCGCCACCTCGGTGGTGACGTCCAGCGCCGACGACACGTCGTCGGCGACCAGCAGCTCCGTACGGGGCGCGAGGGCCCGGGCCAGGGCCAGCCGCTGGAGCTGCCCGCCGGAGAGCCGGGTGCCCTTGTGCCCGATGAGCAGGCCGAGCCCGCCGCCCGCCGCGGCCAGGTCGTGGTCGAGCTGGGCGGTCGACACCGCCTCGGCGGCGTCCACCTGGTGCCCGAGCGCGATGTTGTCGGCCACGGTCCCGGAGAGCACCCGGGGCAGCTGGCCCACGTAGCCGACCTGGTTGGGGCGGAGGAACAGCTCCGGCTCGGTGACCGGCTCGCCGTTCCAGCGCAGCGAGCCGGTGTGGTGGACGATCCCCGCGAGGGCCCGCAGCAGCGACGACTTGCCGGACCCGACCGGCCCGACGACCAGCACCAGCTGCCCCCGCTCGACCGTGAGGTCGACGTCCCGGACCGCGAGAGTCCCGTCGGTGTGCAGCGCGCCGAACCCGGAGAGCTCCAACCGGCGCAGCGGGTTCCGGGGCGGCGGCTCCGGCGCGGGCGCGGTGCCCGCGGCCAGGTCGACCTCGGGCACCCCCGCCGAGTACACCCCCACCCCGGTCATCGCCACCGTCCGCCGGGTCCACACCCGCGCCGACGGGTAGTTGGAGACCAGCGACGCGGTGGTCCAGGCGAACCACCGGGCCGCACCCAGCGTGGAGACGGCCACCAGGGTGGCCCCGGCGGAGAGCCCGCCGGCCAGGTAGAGCGCCCACGCACCGAGCGGCAGCAGCCCGCTGGCCAGGGACGGGGTGGAACGGGCCCAGACCTGCATGGCGATCTCCCGGCGCTGCCGGTCGCTGCGCACGCGGTCCAACGCCGCCAGGTGATCCAGCACCGGGCGGGTGGCCCCCGCGAGCTTCACCGTACGGGCGGCGGAGAGCGAGGAGACCAGGGCGGTGGCGAACGCGGCGCGGGCCTTGACCGTGCCCCGGGCGGTGCGTTCCAGGCGGGGCGCGAACAGCGTCGCGGCCAGCCCGGAGACCACCATGGTGCCGAGGAAGAACAGCGCCGGCACGACACTGCCGGTCACCGCGGTCATGGTGACCAGGATGGCCACCGAGATGAACTGGTCCATCAGGTTGTCGGCGAGCTGCACCACCCGGTCGGTGTCGCCGCCCTGCGCCACCACCTCGGCCGGGGTGTGCCCGCTGACCCGGCGCGCCCCGGTCTGGCCGTACACCAGACGCGCGCTGATCCGCAGCATCTGCCGGATCCACCACTGCGGAAACCACAGGTTGGTCAGGTACGGCACCGGCAGCACCACCAGCAGCGCGGCGACGATGCCGAGCGCCGGCAGCCAGGGGTCGCCCCCGCCGACCAGCCCGGCCCAGAGCCAGGGCAGCACCGAGCCGTCCAGCCCGAGCAGCGTCATCACGATGAACAGCGCCACCGAGACCAGCCCGTACCGGGGATCGTTGGTGCCCAGCCGGAGGATCTCCCGCAGCGTCCGCGCGGGCGGCGGGTCGGGCACCGGCGGCGGGTCGGTGCGCGACCCGGCGGCCTGCCGCGGGGCACCGACCGGCACGGGCTCTCCCACCCGTTCGCCGTCCCACCCGTCGGGGGGACCGTCGAGCAGGTCCACCCCGCCGCCGCGGGCACCGGCGCCGGCACCGGCGTACGCGCCGGCATGGCTGGTCGCGAGCAGCTCGGCGAAGCGGACCGACTCGCTCAGCGGCGCGGCCTCCAGCACCGCGCCGTCGGCCATCACCACCACGTCGTCGCAGCGGCGCACCGAGGAGAGCCGGTGCGCGATGACGATGCCGATCCGGTCGGCGAGCAGCTGTTCGGTGGCCCGGCGAACCCGGATCTCGGTGACCGGGTCCAGCCGGGCGGTGGCCTCGTCGAGGATCACCACGCGCGGGTCCCGGACCAGGATCCGGGCGAACGCCACGAGCTGCTCCTGCCCGGCGGAGAGCACGTACCCACCGTCGCCCAGCCGGGTGTGCACCCCGTCGGGCAGTTCAGCGATCCAGCCGGCCAGGCCCAGCTCCTCCAGCGCCCGGGTGGCGTCGTCGAGCAGGGCGGAATCGAAGAGGGCGACGTTCTCGGCGAGGGTGCCGGCGAGGATCTCGGTGCGCTGGGGTACCACGGCGATCCACCGGCGCAGCGCCTCGACATCCAGGTCGACCAGGTCGGTGTCGCCGAGGAAGACGGCGCCGCGTGGCACGTCCACCGCCCGGGTGAGCACCTTCGCGAGGGTCGACTTGCCGGACCCGGTCCGCCCGACCAGGGCGTACGACCGGCCCCGGACGAAGGTGAGCCGCACGTCGCGCAGCGCCGGCCCGCGCTCGTCCTCGACGGTCGGGTAGCGGAAGGTGAGCCCGCGGACGGTGAGATCCCCGTCGGCCGGGGTGATGCCGCCGGCCGGCTCCTGGCGGGAGCCGGCGAGCAGCTGCACCCGCGCCCAGGCGCCGACCGCCTGTTGCAGGTGCGGCACCCAGCGCGCGATGTGCTCGACGGTCGCGCCGAAGGCGAGCACGAGCAGCCAGATGGCGGTGAGCCGGGCGGCGTCCACCCGGCCGGTGGTCAGCGCCCACGCCCCGGCCAGCACCACGCCGACGATGCCGAGCCGGACCCCGCCGGCGGCGAACGCGGTGACCCGGGCGGAGAGCCGGAACACCGTGCCGCACCGGCTGATCACCGCGGCTGCCCGTCTCGCATAGAGGCGCAGCACGTACGGCTGGGCGAGGCTGGTCCGGACGTCGTCCTGGCCGTGCACCGCCTCCTCCATCACGGCGGCGAGGTCGGACCACGCCTCCTCCTCGGCCATCCGGGCCGGGGCGATCCGCGCGGTGGGCCGGCGCAGCAGCACGCCGAGCAGCGCGGTCAGCATGATCATCCCGACGCCGGCCGGCCACCAGACGAACAGCGCGCTGACCGTGGCGAGCAGGCAGACGGCGACGCCCTGGACGAGCCGGACGCCGGTGTTCCGCATCTCGGAGCCGACCTGGTAGACGTCGTTGTCGATCCGGTCGAGCAGCTCGCCGACCGGGGTGGTCTCCAGCGTGGGCAGATCCTGCCCGAGCGCCACCCGGCACAGCCGGCGGCGCACGTCGGCCGACCAGTCGGCGGTGAGCCGGGCCATCAGCAGCCCGATCAGCAGGTCGGCCAGGACCGCGCCGACCACCGCGACCGCCAGCAGGGCGAACCAACCCGCCGAGCGGCGCACCAGCACCGGTCCGGCCAGCGCGGCTGCCGCCGCCTGTCCGGCGGCGCCGACCACGATCAGCAGGAGTACGGCCGCCACCTGGCGGGGCGCGGTGGCCCAGAAGTCTCGGAGCAGGCGCATGGGGAGTCCTCCGGACTCGGTCGGTGGGGGCGGTGACCCCAGCCTGGCCCGTCCGGACCCCCGGCTCAAACGATTTACGCCGGGGCTGACCCGGCGGCTCAGGTCTCGGCGACCCGGCGGACGATGCCGAGCAGCGACTCCTGCACGTCCTCGATCGGCCGGTCGGGTTGGAACACCAGCCAGTCGACGGCCACCACCAGACCCACGCCGAACAGCGCCGAGCTGGCCGTGCGCACGTCCAGGTCGGCGGGGAGGTCGCCGCTGGCGACGCCGGCCCGGACGGTCTCGGCGATCACCTCGATCGCCTCGCCGCGCAACAGCCGCAGGGTCTGCTGCCACTCCCGGTTGGTGCGCCACATCTCGGAGAGCAGCAACTGGGCGAAGGCACGGTAGCGGCGGATGTACTCCAGCTCGGCGCGGACCAGCGCGGCGAGCGCCGCGCGAGGCGGCAGCCCGTCGACGGCGGCCCGGAAGTCGGCGGTGAGCAGGCCGATGCCGTGCCGCAGCAACTCCTCGAAGAGGGCCGTCTTGGACTCGAAGTTGTAGTAGACCGTCCCCTTCGCCACTCCGGCCCGGGCCGCGATGTCGTCCACGGTGGTGGCGGAGAAGCCCTGCTCGGCGATGAGCTCCACCGCCGCCACGAAGAGGCGCTGGCGGGTGTCCTCCCGCCGGCGCGACCGTCCGTCCGTCACTCGCCCTCCCCGTCGACCGCGGTGCGGGCCGCCGGCGCGACCCGTACCGGGACCCGGCGGCACCGCCGTACGGCCCATCAGCATCCTCACATGGCCAGTTCGGGGTGCAGCTTGGCCGGGGTCAGCCGGCGGGACCGTCGCGCCGCGCCGACGGTGAGCACCATCGCGCCGGCCCCGAAGGCGAGCAGGAGCAGGGCGCCGGTGACCACGGGGGCGGCCGGTCCGCCGTTGATCGTGTGCCGCAGGCCGGCCACCACGTACGTCATCGGCAGCCAGGGGTGGATCGCCTGGAAGAAGCCGGGCGAGGTCTGCACCGGGTAGGTGCCGCCGGAGGAGGTCAGCTGGAGCATCAGCAGGGCCAGCGCGGCGAGCCGGCCGGCCGGGCCGAACGCCACTCCGAGCAGTTGCATGATGGCGGTGAAGGCCAGCGAGGCGAGCGCGAGCAGCCCGAAAGTCGCCGCCGGATGCGTCGGGTCGAGACCGAGCGCCAGGGTGACCACGGTGAACAGGACCGCGACCTGGGCCAGACCGATGGCCGCGGCGGGCAGCCAACCGGCGAGCGCGACCCGCCAGCCGGGCGCGCCGGACATCACGTGCCGACGGTTGACCGGCCGCAGCAGCATGTACGTGATCATCGCGCCGACCCAGAGGGCCAGGGCCAGGAAGTACGGGGCGAAGCCCACCCCGTACGAGCCGGCCGGGTGGTGCGAGTTGCGGATCAGGCCGACCGGGTCGCCGAGGATGCCGGAGCGGCTGTCCGCGTCGTGGTACCCGGGCAGCTTCCGTTCCCCCGCGGCGAGCCCGTCGGCGAGGTCACCGGCGCCGGCCTCCAGCTTGGTCAGGCCGCTGACGAGCCGGTCACTGCCGCTGCCGAGCTGGGCCAGGCCACCGTCGAGCTGCCGGGCACCGGTGGCGAGCCGGTAGAGGCCGCCGCGCAGCTGGTCGGCGCCGTGCGCGGCGTCGCCGAGGCCGTCGCGGAGCTCGGCGCTGCCCTGGGCGAGGGTGCCCAGCCCGCTGGCCAGCTGGTCGACCTTGGTGCGGGCGGAGGCCACGTCGGCGGCCAGGTGCGGCGCGGCGGCGGCGACCTCCCGGGCGGTCTGCGCGACCCCGGTCATCTGCTTCTTCAGCGCGGCCAGGTCGGTCTCGTCCAGGGCGGCGGCCATCGCCCGGGCCGTGCTCGCCGCCTTGTCGGCGGCCTGGCGGGCAGCCACGAAGTTCGGATCGTCGGCCAGCTCCGGGTGGGCCTCGGCCAGCGCGTCGAGGCGGTCGCCGACCTCCTCGGCCCGGTCCACCACCTCGTCGGCCCTGGCCGGCAGCGCGTCGATGCCGTCCGCGAGGGTCTGCGCGCCCTCGGCGACCAGGGTGGCGGCCCGCTGGATGTCGTCGGCGTTCTTGCGCAGCAGCGGCTCGTACCGGTCGGCGGCGGCGTCCACCTTGGCCGCGGCGGCCTTCGTCTCGGTCGCCGCGCGGTTGGCGCCGTCGGCGATCTGAGCCGCGCCGGTGTAGAGCTGGTCGAGGCCGCCGGCCAGCTTGTCGGCGCCCTGCACGGACTTGTCGAGTCCGCCGGCGAGCTGCCCGGCGCCGTCCTCCGCGCTGTCCAGGCCGTCGGCGATCTTCCCGGCGCCCTCCTCGGAGGCGCCGAGCCCGTCGTGGATCTGCCCGGCCCCGTCGGCGGCCCGGCCGGTCTCGGCCTTGGCGTCGGTGAAGCCGATCAGCATCTTGTCGAAGTACGAGGCGGCGGCGCTCTCCGCCGCGGCGGCCCGGATCTCGCTGAACGCGGAGCGGGCGAGCAGCCCGGAGAGGTAGTTGGTGGCGTCGTCGTTGACCACCTTCAGCTCGCCGCGGCGGGCCGGCTGGTCCGGGTCGGGGCTGGCCGCCAGGGTGGCGGAGAAGTCGGCCGGGATGGAGAAGACCAGGTGGTAGCGGCCGTCGCGCAGCCCTTCGCCGGCGTCGGCCTGGTCGGTCACGGTCCAGCCGAAGACCTTGCGGTCGAGCAGTTCGTCGGTGAGGTCCTGGCCGGCGTGCACCTCGCTGCCGTCGCCGGCCTTTGCCGGCCGGTCGGCGTTGATCAGGGCGACCGGGATGCGGTCGAGGTTCCCGTACGGGTCCCAGAAGGCGTAGAGGTAGAGGGCGCCGTAGAGCAGCGGGATGACGGTGAGGACGGCGAGCGCGGCGCGCGGCAGCCGGCCCCGGGTCATCCGGCGCAGCTCGAAGAGCGCGAGTCGAACGACACTCATGCGGTCACCTCGGGGGTCTGGTCCTGCGCCGCGCGCGGCGCGACGAGGGCGGGGGCGGGGAGGGTCGGGTCGCCGATCCGGTGCACGATCGCCGTGCCGCCCGGTTCGACGGCGCGGGCACTGGCGACCACCGCGTACCCCTGGTCGGCGAGGCGGGCCAGGGCGGACCAGATCCACTCCCGCTCGGGGGCGTCGGAGCCGGCGTCCACGTCGTCGGCGACGATCAGGTTCGGGCCGCTCAGGCTGGCCAGCACCAGGCCGAGCACCTGCCGTTCGACGGGGGTGAGGTCGCGGCCGTACCGGTCGGGGTCGAGCGGGACGTCGGTGAAGCCGGCGCCGGCGATGGCGGCGGCGAAGGCGTCCCGGCGGTAGGCCCGGCGGGCCCGCACCGCGGCGACCGGGACGAGCTGGCGGCGGCGGCGCGGCACCGGCCCGAGCAGCAGCAGCCGCTCCTGGATGTGCTCGGCGACGGTCAGCGTCGGGTCGGGCTCGTGCACCCCGGCGACCTGCCCGAGCGCGGCGGGTCCGCGGCGGCGCAGCTCGCCGTCGGTGTGCGGGAAGCGCCCGGCCAGGGCGAGCAGCAGGGAGGTTCGTCCGCTGCCGGGCGGGCCGGTGACGGCGTGCAGCTCCCCCGCCTCGGCGGTGAGGTCGACGTCCCGGTACACCCAGCCGCGGCGGGTTCGCAGCCCCAGCCCGCTGGCCTCGACGATCTGCACGGTCCCGCCCCGACTTCTAGACTGACTGGTCAGTACAAAAACATGGCCAGCATAGCGTCGGCTGTCCGGTTCGGCGCAATTCGACGGGACGTGATCCCGGCCATGCCGCGCCGGGCGTGGCTCAGAACAGCACGGTGGCGAGCGTGCCCACCGGCCGGAAGCCGCAGCGCTCGTAGACCCGCCGGGCGGGCAGGTTGAAGTCGTTGACGTACAGGCTGACCGTGGGCGCGAACCGGGCCAGCGCGTCGCGCACCACCGCCGCCATCGCCGCGGTGGCGATCCCCCGGCCCCGCCACTCCGGTGCCACCCAGACCCCCTGGACCTGGGCGGTACGCCGGGTCACCACGGCCAGCTCGGCTTTGAAGACCACCTCGCCGTCCACGAACCGCGCGTACGCCCGGCCGGCGCGGACCAGGTCGGCGACCCGCCGCCGGTAGCCCCGCCCGCCGTCCTCGGCCAGCGGCGACACCCCGACCTCCTCGGTGTACATCGCCACCGCCGCCGGGAAGAGCTGATCGACCTCGCCGCCGCGCACCGGACGCACCTCGGGATCGGCCACCACCGCGGGCAGCGCGTCCGTGGCCAGCAACGGCTGGTTGGGGCGTACGTCCCGGGCCGGCCCCCAGTACGCGGAGAGGCGGTCCCAGAGGCCGAGCACCGCGTCGGCGCGGCCCACGATCGAGGAGCAGAGCCGCTCCTCGGTGCTGAGCTGCTCGGCGAAGGCGGCCACCGCCGGCTCCGAGGCGAGCACCGGGGTCAGGTTGCCACCCAGCCAGCAGATCGACTCCAGGTTGCGCCGGGCGCCGTAGCCCAGGATCCGCCCCTCGGCCCGCCACCAGGCCAGCCCTCGGGCGGCGACCCGCTCGGCGACCGGCGCCCCGGCGTACGGGTCGAGGTCGAGCAGCCGTTCCACCGCACGGCGCTCCGACTCCCCGACTTGGCGTACCGGCACCGTCAGCACGGATACCAGCCTGCCAGATCGACCCGGTGCCGCGCGGGCCGACCTGAGGACCCCGACCGATCCGCCGGTGAGCGGCGGCTCAGCCGACCGGCACCGGCGTCGCGGCCGGCTCGACCGGCCGGGTCCGGGCGGCCCACCGCACCACCGGCGGCACCAGCAGTCCGAGCAGCAGGAACAGCCCGCCGAGCAGCAGCCAGCCCGGTACGCCCCAGCCGACGGCCAGGGTGGTCACCACCACCGGGGCCACCATCGAGCCGAGCTGCATGCCCATCCCGTACGCGCCCTGGTACTGGCCCTGTGCGTGGGCCGGGGCCAGGCCGAACGAGATGCCCCAGCCGGCGGCGGCGTGCCACAACTCCCCCACCACGTGCACCAGCGCCCCAGCGAGCAGCAGCGGTACGGCGACCGCGGCGGACACCCCGCCACTGGCCGCGAAGAGCGCGCAGGCAACCGCGATGACCGCGCCGGCCCGCCGGGCGGACCGGCCCGCGCCGGTCAGCTCCTCGGTGCCCCGCGAGGCCCGCACCTGGAAGAGCACCACCATCACGGTGTTGACCAGCAGGCATGCCGAGATCAGCCAGCGCGGCGCGGTGGTGTGCTCGGAGATCCAGAGCGGCAGGGCGATGTTGAGCAGCCCGAAGTGCATCGACATCAGCCCGTCGAGCACCGTGAAGGCGAGGAACGGCCGGTCCCGCAGGGCGATCAGGCGCGGCCCGTGCGTCGGCGCCGGGACCGGTGGCACGGCCGGCAGCCGGAGCAGCACCGCCGCCGCGACCAGGTACGTCAAGGCGTCCAACAGGATCAGGGACGCGTACGCCGCGCGGGTGTCGGCGGCCAGCCCGACGCCGGCGAGCACCGCTCCGACGGAGATCCCCACATTGGTCACCGCCCGCATGTAGGCCCGCGTGCGGACCCGCTGCTCCGGCGGGACCGCCCCGGCGATCAGCGCCCCGCGCGAGCCGCGGGCGGCGGCGTCGACGACCGCCATCAGGGTGCCGACCACGAGGAACGTCGCGAACGATCCGACGGCCAGCAGCGCGGCGGTGCAGACGGCCGAGGCGAGCATCGCGGCGATCTGGAGGCCACGCGGGCCGTAGCGGTCGGCCAGGTAGCCCATGGGCGCGCTGACCACGAGGCTGACCAGCGCGGTGAGGGTGAGGCCGAGGCCGACCTGGGCCACGGTCAGCCCCACCGAACGGGTCAGGAACAACGCACTGGCGGTCAGCCAGGTGCCCCGGCCGATGGTGTTGATCAGGCTGGACAGGGCGAGGGTCCGGGCGGGGCCCGGTTCGGGAAGCAGGCGCACGTCGAGGAGATTAACAAGACGTACGTACGGTTTGCAGCCCCGTCCCAGAGTCTGACTTGGCGGCGATGCATTGCCGATATATCGTTGATGCATCGCCGATAGGACGACAGGAGGAGAGTCCGATGGGTTTCCACCGACGGATGCACGAGATGCACGAGATGCGGATGCGCGGCTTCGGCTTCCCACCCGTACCGCCCGGCCCGCCGCCGTTCCCGCACGGCCACGGGCACGGCCGGGGCGGCCGGGGACGCGGCCGGGGACGCCGGCCGAACGTGCGCGGCGCCGTGCTGGCCCTGCTCACCGAGCGGCCGATGCACGGCTACGAGATGATCCAGGAGATCGACTCCCGGACCGGCGGGGCCTGGCGGCCCAGCCCCGGATCGATCTACCCGACCCTGCAACTGCTGGAGGACGAGGGCGTCATCACGGCGGCCGCCGACTCCGACGGCGGGCGGAAGCGGTTCACCCTCACCGAGCAGGGGCGGACCGAGGCGGCGGAGGCGGCGCAGACCCCGCCGTGGGCGGAGTTCGCCGAGAAGACCGTCAGCAGCTGGCACGACATCCGCGACGCCGGGCAGCAGGCCATGCACGCGCTGCGCCAGGTAATGATGACCGGCACCGACGACCAGCGGGAGCGGGCCGCCCAGGTGCTCGACGAGACCCGCCGCAAGCTCTACGCCATCCTCGCCGAGTCCGAGTGACCCCACCCCGCCCCACCCGCCCCGGGCTACGCCCGCCGGGCCTGATACACGGAAAGAGTGGCCATTCCACGTGGAATGGCCACTCTTTCCGTGTACTTGCGCGCTGGGTGCGCGGCGCGGGGCGGGGCGGGGGCGGGTCAGTGCACGGTGACGGTGGCGCCCGGGACCAGGTCGCGGAGTTCCTCGGGGATCTCCGCGCCCATCTCGTCGGCGAGGCGGAGCGCCTCCTCGATCAGCGTCTCCACGATCTGGCCCTCGGGGACGGTCTTGATGACCTGGCCCTTCACGAAGATCTGGCCCTTGCCGTTGCCGGAGGCGACGCCCAGATCGGCCTCCCGGGCCTCGCCCGGACCGTTCACCACGCAGCCCATCACCGCGACCCGCAGCGGCACCGGCAGGCCCTCCAGTCCGGCGGTGACCTCCTCGGCCAGCTTGTAGACGTCCACCTGGGCCCGACCGCAGGACGGGCAGGAGACGATCTCCAGGCCCCGCTCGCGCAGGCCCAGCGACTCCAGGATCGCGGCGCCGACCTTGATCTCCTCGACCGGCGGGGCGGAGAGGGAGACCCGGATGGTGTCGCCGATCCCCTCGGCCAGCAGCGCGCCGAACGCGACCGCCGACTTGATGGTGCCCTGGAACGCCGGACCGGCCTCGGTGACACCCAGGTGCAGCGGGTAGTCGCACTTCTCGGCGAGCTGCCGGTACGCCCGGATCATCACCACCGGGTCGTTGTGCTTCACCGAGATCTTGATGTCCCGGAAGCCGTGCTCCTCGAACAGCGAGCACTCCCAGAGCGCCGACTCGACCAGCGCCTCCGCGGTGGCCTTGCCGTACTTGGCGAGCAGCCGCTTGTCCAGCGAGCCGGCGTTCACGCCGATCCGGATCGGCACGCCCGCGTCGCCGGCGGCCTTCGCGATCTCCTTGACCTTGTCGTCGAACTGCCGGATATTGCCCGGGTTCACCCGGACCGCCGCGCAGCCCGCGTCGATCGCGGCGAAGACGTACTTCGGCTGGAAGTGGATGTCGGCGATCACCGGGATCTGCGACTTCTTCGCGATCGCCGGCAGTGCCTCGACGTCGTCCTGCGACGGCACGGCCACCCGGACGATCTGGCAGCCGGAGGCGGTGAGCTCGGCGATCTGCTGGAGCGTGGCGTTGACGTCGGCGGTCAGCGTGGTGGTCATGGACTGCACGGAGACCGGCGCGCCCCCACCGACCGGCACCGAGCCGACCATGATCTGGCGGCTGGCCCGGCGCGGGGCGAGCGGCGGCGGCGGTACGGGCGGCATACCGAGACTGACAGCGGTCACTTCAGGCACTCACCTTGAGAAGAGCGTGATCGGGTTGACGACGTCCGCGGTGACGGTCAGCAGCGTGAACGCGCCACCGATGAGGATCACCGCGTACGTGATGGGCATGAGCTTGAGGTAGTCGACGCGCCCGGGGTCGGGACGGCCGATCCGGGCGTACACCCAGGAGCGGGCCCGCTCGAACCAGGCGATGGCGATGTGGCCGCCGTCCAGCGGCAGCAACGGCAGCAGGTTGAACACGCCGATGAAGAAGTTCAGGTTGACGAAGAGCATGAAGAACACGAACCAGGCGTTGTTCGCCACCGCCTCGCCACCGAGCCGGCTGGCGCCGACCACGCTGATCGGGGTGTCCGCGTCCCGCTCGCCACCGGTGATCGCGGTCCACAGGGCGGGCACCTTCTGCGGGATCCGCTGCAGGGCGTGCACCGTGCCCACCGCCATCTGGCCGGTGAAGTCGCCGGTGGCCTTGACGGCACCGACGGGGCCGTACTGGACGATCCGCGGGGTGCTCGGCGCGAGCGCGACGCCCAGCGCGGAGACGGCAGAGGTGGCGCCCTTCGGGTCGCCCAGCGGCGGGCGCTGCACGGCGGCCAGGTCGACGGTGGCGGTGCCCGGCTGGCCGTCACGGACGTACTCGACGGTGGCCGGGCCCGGCTTGGTGGCGCGGACCACGTCGAGCATCTCACCCCAGGTGGAGATCGGCTTGCCGTCGACCGCGGTGACCCGGTCGCCGTCCTTGAGCTGGGCCTGCGCGGCCGGGCTGGCCGGGTCCCCGGCCTGGCAGGCGCGGGCGGCGTTCTCCACCACCACGCACGGGGCCAGGGCGATCACCGCCGGCTCGGCCTTGAAGCCCTCCTCGGTGGTCGGGAACTTCGGGTTGGGCAGGCCGACGGAGACCGCCATCACCCACAGCGCACCCAGGGCCAGGGCGAAGTGGGTGATGGACCCCGCGGACATCACGATCGTCCGCTTCCACACCGGGTACCGCCACATGGCGCGCGGCTCGTCGGCGGGGTCGACGTCGTCGTCCTGCGGGGTCATCCCGACGATCTTGCAGAAGCCGCCGAGCGGGATGCCCTTCACGCCGTACTCGGTCTCGCCCCGCTTGAACGACCAGAGGGTCGGGCCGAATCCGACGAAGTAGCGGGTGACCTTCATCCCGAAGCCCTTGGCGGTGAGCATGTGCCCCGCCTCGTGCAGGCTCACCGAGATGAGGATCGCCAGGGCGAAGAGCACCACCCCGAGCAGGTAAACCATCAGGCTCCTTCCACCGACCCGACGATGATCTCCTGGGCGTGCGCCCGTGCCCACGACTCGGCGGCGAGCACGTCCTCGACGGTACCTGGTTCGTCGAAGTCGGGAGCGTCCTCCAGCACCCGCCGGAGGGTGTCGACGATGCCGAGGAAGGGCAGCCGCCCGGCGACGAAGGCCGCCACGCACTCCTCGTTCGCCGCGTTGTAGATCGCCGGCCGGCACCGCCCGGCCTCGCCGGCCGCCTTGGCCAGGGCGACCGCCGGAAAGGCGGCGTCGTCGAGCGGGAAGAACTCCCAGGTGTGCGCCCTGGTCCAGTCGACGGCGGTGGCGGCGCCGGGGACCCGGTCCGGCCAGCCGATGCCGAGCGCGATCGGCAGCCGCATGTCCGGCGGGCTGGCCTGGGCGAGGGTGGACCCGTCGGTGAACTCCACCATCGAGTGGATCACCGACTGCGGGTGGACCATCACCTCGATGTCGGCGTACGGCAGGTCGAACAGCTCGTGCGCCTCAATCACCTCCAGCGCCTTGTTGACCATGGTGGCGGAGTTGATGGTGACGACCGGGCCCATGCTCCAGGTCGGGTGGGCGAGGGCCTGCTCGGGGGTGACCTGGGTCAGCTCGTCGCGCCGCCGGCCCCGGAACGGTCCACCGCTGGCGGTGACCACGAGCCGGCGGACCTCGCCCCGGGTGCCGCCGCGCAGGCACTGCGCCAACGCCGAGTGCTCGGAGTCGACCGGCACGATCTGCCCCGGCCGTTTGACGGCGGCCTTGACCAGCGGGCCGCCGGCCACCAGCGACTCCTTGTTGGCCAGCGCGAGGGTACGTCCGGCGCGCAGCGCGGCCAGGGTCGGCGCCAGCCCGAGCGAGCCGACCACGCCGTTGAGCACCACGTCGCACGGCCACCCGGCCAGCTCGGTCATCGCATCCGGCCCGGCCACGATCTTGGGCAGCTTGAAGTCGCCGGTGGCCCAGCCGCGCCGGCCCGCCTCGGTGTAGAAGGCCAGCTGGAGATCCTGGGCGGCGGACGCCTTCGCCACGCCGACCACCTCGACGCCCAGCTCCAGGGCCTGCGCGGCGAGCAGCTCGACGTTGCCGCCGCCGGCGCCGAGGGCCACCACCCGGAACCGGTCCGGGTTGCGCTTGACGATGTCGATGGCCTGGGTACCGATCGAGCCGGTCGAACCGAGCAGCACGAGGTCGCGGGGAGACGTCACCCGGCCATTCTTCCCCAATGCTCCTGAACGCCCGCTGGGAGCCTCACTTTCCGCTGTCCGACTCCCCCGGCCGGGGCCTCCTCGCCCAGCAGCACGCCCGGGTCGATGGCGGACTCGAACGGCTGCCCCGCTCCGACCTGCTCGCACCCGGTGCCCGCCACCGCAGCGCCGGGAACCCGGGGCAGCGCCGCGCGCGTACCAGCCGGCAGAATCACCCCGGCCGGGGCACGTCGTCACCGGCCCGGGAGGCGCGCTCGTGAATTTGCACTGGCCGGACTGCCGCAACGCCCGCGACGTGGGCGGCACCCGCACCGCCGACGGCGGCCGTATCCGATCCGGAGCGCTGCTGCGCTCGGACGGCCACGACCTGCTGACCCCCGCCGCCGTCCAGATGGTGCGGGACGACGGGGTGAGCCGGGTCGTCGACCTGCGCTGGGCCCGGGAGTGCGAGCAGCGGCCCAGTCCCTTCGCGGGTACCGACCTCTACCGCCACGCCCCGCTGCTCAACGACGTGCTGGGCTACGTGCCGCCGCCCGACTCGTACGCCCCGATGCTGGACCACAACCGGGCGCGGATAGCCGCGGCCTTCCAGGTGGTGGTCGAGGCGCCACCGGGCGGTGTCGTCGTGCACTGCCACGCCGGCAAGGACCGCACCGGCGTGCTCGTCGCGCTTCTGCTCGCGGTGGCGGGTGTCGGACCGGACCCGATCGCGGACGACTACGCGGCCACGGAAGGCTGCGCCCGCGAGACGATGCTCAACACCCTCGCCCATCTCGACCGGCGCTACGGCGGGGCGGCGGGCTACCTGGGCGGGGCAGGCGTCGCGCCGGGCCTGGTGCGGGCGGCGCGGGCCCGGCTGGTGGCGTGACCGGACGCCCGGCACGGGCGAGACCGGCCGGGTACCTCCTCCGGTCCATCGGCTGGACGCGGCCCTGGCCCTCCCCCAGCAGAAACCACCTGAAATCGACATGCCTCCGCGGCATGTCGATGCCGGGGAGGCAGGTCCGTCTCAGCTCATTGCCCCGTCGCCGGAGCGCCGACGCGTCGCGCGGCCTCCTCCGGTCGCCCCTTCAACAGGCCGCGAGCGTGCAGGAACGCGAGCAGCTCGGCCCGCCGGGCGGCGTCCAGGCCGTCGACCCGGGCGGGGAGCACCATGTACCGGCCGACCCGGAAGATCAGATGGGCGGGGACCGCCTCCACCCGCTCCACGGCCGCCCAGCGGACCAGGCAGTCCGTCATCTCGCTGTCGTAGCGCACCCCCTCGTCGCTGACCGTCCAGGCGATCGGGAGTCCGTAGAGCTTCCAGTTGACCGTGACGGTACGGCGGTCGGCCCACCAGGCGATCAGGGCGATCACGATCGCGCCGGCACCGAAGATCACGCCCCCGGCCGGCTCGCCGCCGCCCAGCGCGAGCAGAGCCACCAGGAGCATCAGCGCGGCGACGGCCCAGCAGAAGATCAGCAGCGGACGAAAGGCCCGGCGCAGCGCGGCGCCGAGCAGCTTGCGGTCCGGCTGCGCCGTGAAGTTGACGAACATTCAGCCATCCGCCTTCAGCACGAAGGTCTCCAGGTCGACGCCGCCGTACCAGTCGGTGCGGACGCCCAGGTGGGTCATGCCGAGCCGGCGCGCGACCGCCATCGAGGCACCGTTGCCGGCCATCACCACCGCGTAGACCTGCGGGGTGCCGGCGGCGAACTCGCGGTCCAGCACCGCCCGGGCGGCCTCGGTGGCGTAGCCGCGGCCCTGGGAGTCGGGGTGCAGGTGCCAGCCGACCTCGATGTCGTCGGTGGCGGTCACCCCGTCCCGCCCGGGCAGCGGCTTCAACAGGACGCTGCCGGCCGACCGGCCGGCGTCCCGCGGCTCGATCGCCCAGATCCCCCAGCGGCCGGCGTACGGCGCGTACCGGTCCCGCCAGGCGCGTACCCGCTCCAGCGCCTCGGCCGGGTCGGTCATCCGTCCCTTGCCGCCGCCCAGCCAGCGCATCACCTCGTCCCGCGAGTAGATGTCGTAGACGCGGGCCAGGTCCTCCGGCGTCTCGGTCCAGTCCCGCACCAGCAGACGGTCGGTCGAGGCGATCTTCATGCCGCCGGATCGTAATGCGTGCCGCCGTGCCGCGCGGGGAAGGAGATGCCGATGGGCGCGGGGTGGCAGCGGACGAAGCGGATCGCCGGCGCGGCGCTGCGGCCGGTTCGGGGCCGGGACCTGTCCCTGCACGCCGCCGCGATCACCTTCTACGGCGCGATCGCGGTGGTGCCGGTGGCCCTGCTGGCGATCTGGCTCACCGGGCTGGTCGCCGGGGACGACCACGTCCGCCGGCTCACCTCGTACGCCATCGACACCCTGCCCACCGAGATCGGCGCCAACCGCGCGGCGGCCGCACTGGTCGAGGCCGGCCTGCGGCTGACCCCGCTGCTCGCGCTGGCCTCGCTGCTGCCGGCGTCGCTGTACGGGGAAGGGCTGCGCCGGGCCTTCGTCTCGGTCGCCGAGCCGCGCGGCGAGGCCGGCGCGCTGGTCGGCTGGCGGGGCCGGCTGCTGCTGCTCCCGCTGCTCGCCCCGGCCCCCGTGCTGCTGCTGTCGATCCTGCTGGGGCTGCCGCTGACCACCCGGCTGGTCCGGCAGGGCGGCTGGATCGCGGCGCTGGGCGTGGTGCTGTCGTTCCTGGCGGTGTGGCTGGTGCTCACCCCGGTGCTGATGTGGGTGTTCCGGGTGGTCGGCCCGGCCTCCCCGGACTGGCTGGCCACGCTCGGCATGGGCTCGTTCACCGCCGCGAACCTCTCCGGGTTCCTGCACGGTTTCGTGCTGTTCTGCTCCCTGCCGCTGCGGCTGGGCGTGCCGTTCGGCGGGTTCACCGAGGTCGGCGCCGGCGTGGCGGTGCTCCTCTGGCTCTACCTGTTCCACGTGATCGTCCTCGCCGGCTACTCCGCCACCCTGGCCATGAGTCGGTGGCGCGCCACCCGCGCCGCCGCCCGCAACTGAGCCGACACCCTCCCGCCGGGGACGCACCCGCACTAGGCTGCGCGGGCATGAGCGATGCGAGTGAGCTGCCGGGCCGCGCCGACGTCGTCGTGGTCGGCTCCGGGCACAACGGGCTGGTTTCGGCGATCCTGCTGGCCCGGGCCGGACTGGACGTGCTGGTGCTGGAAGCGGCCGAGGTGATCGGCGGCGCCACCCGGACGGAGAACCCCTTCCCCAAGGTGCCGGGGCTGCGGCACTCCACCGGCTCGTACCTGCTCGGGCTGATGCCGCCGGAACTGCTCGCCACGCTGGACGTCAAGATCCCGGTGCTGCGCCGCGACCCGCACTACTTCCTGCCCACCCCGGGCGGGCTCGGCTCGCCGTACCTGCTCTTCGGCAGCGACACCGCGGCCACCCGGCGGCAGCTCGCCGACTTCTTCTCGCCGGAGGACGTGGCGGCCGACGACGCCCTCCAGGCCGAGCTGGCCCACCTTCGGGCGGACCTGGCCCCGGCCTGGCTGGCCGAGCCGCTGCCCGTGGAGGAGACCGCCGAGCGGTACGTCCGCCCCGCCCTGCGGCAGGTCTTCGTCGACCTGGTCCGCGGCTCGGTCGCCGACTACCTGGCCCGGTTCGACTTCCGCTCCGAGCTGCTGGTCAGCATGTACGCGGTCACCGACGGCCTCTCCGGCCTCAACGCCGGCCCGGACGACCCGGGCACCGGACACAACTTCCTGGTGCACAACATGTGCCGGCTGCCCGGGTCGGGCGGCACCTGGATGATCGCCCAGGGCGGCATGGGCACCGTCTCACGGACCTTCGCCGAGGCCGCCCGCGCCGCCGGGGCCCGCATCCTGACCGGTACGCCGGTCACCGCGATCACCCTCGACCGGGGCGCGGCGTCCGGAGTGGTGCTGGCCGACGGCCGGGAGGTGGCCGCCTCCGTGGTGCTCGGCGCCTGCGACCCGTACCGGCTGATCGAGCTGCTGCCCGACGGCGCGCTCCCGGCGGGCCTCGGCGACCGGATGGCGGCGGTCCGCCGGCCCGGCACCACGCTCAAGCTCAACCTGGCGCTGACCGGGCTGCCCCGGTTCTCCTGCCTGCCGGCGGACGCGCCGAGCCCGTTCGGCTCCACCATCCACCTGCTGCCCGGCTCGGCCTCCCTGGTCGGTGCCGGCGGCGAGTCGCCGATGGCCGCGCTGCGGGAGATGTGGGCGGACGTTCAGGCCGGGCGGCTGCCGGCGGAGCCGACCATCGAGTGGTACCTGCACACCACCGTCGACCCGTCGCTGTCCGACGACGCCGGGCACCACTCCTCCGCGCTGTTCGTCCAGTCGGTCCCGTACGAGCTGGCCGGCACGACCTGGGAGGCGGCGCTGCCCGGCTACGTGGAGCAGCTGGTGGCGATCTGCGAGCGGTACGCCCCGGGCACCGGCGACCTGATCGCCGACGCGGTGCCGCTGACCCCGCCCGGCATCGAGGCGCACTTCGGCATCACCGGCGGGCACATCCACCACGTCGACAACACCGTCTCGTTCGCCGACCGGATGCCGTACGCCACCGGCGTCGACGGCGTGTACGCGGGCAGCGCCGGCTGCCACCCGGCGGGCAGCGTGATCGGCGCCGCCGGCCACAACGCCGCCCAGCGCATCCTCGCCGACCTGGGGCGGTGACCCCCCTCACCGCGACTCGGCGGCCTCCTGCCCGGCGGGCGGGAGGTCGCCGGGGCCGCGGATGAGATAGAGCCCCACCAGCAGCAGGTAGGACAGCAGGCTGAGGATCGGGTCGATGAAGACCATGGCGAAGGCGACCAGGTAGAGCAGCGGGCCGAGGAGGAACCGGCGGGCCACCGCCTTCGCCAGCCGGGGATCGAGGTCCGGGTGGAGCAGGATGCGCCGGCGCGCCCACCACCAGCTCAGGTTGAAGAAGAGCGCCTCGCCGAGGACGGTGCCGACGTAGATCGCGGCGGAGATCTGCTGGTCCGCCTCGGTGCCCCGGAGATGGTCCGAGAGCTGGTTGGCGGCGAACGGGATGGCCGCCACGAACATCAGCAGCATCAGGTTCAGCACCAGCAGCAACTGGTCGACCCGGACCACGTACCGCCACATGTTGTGGTGGGTCAGCCAGACCTGACCCACGATGGCGAAGGTGATCACGTAAGCCAGGTAGGCGCGCCACTCGTGCCCGAGCCTCGACGCCAGGTCCGCGTCCCTCGGACCGTCCGGGCTGAACTGGAGCAGCTCCACCGCCATCAGGGTCGCCACGATGGCGATCACGGCATCGCTGAACGCCTCCACCCGGGCCGGATCCCGGGCCATCTCGCTGCTCCGCCGGAACCGGTACCCCGGCTCCCGGTCCGCCTCCGCCACCCCACCCCCCGCCCCGCCGGATCCGCCGACCCGATCTTCGCCCGGCGGGGGTGACGTGCGTGGCGAAACCGCCTTAGCTGACCGCCTCGCCGGCCGGGGCCGGGGTGTCCGCGTCCGCCCGGTGGGCGCGGATCTTGTGGCCGACGCTGGTCAGGCAGCGGCCGCTGGCGAGGTCGAACCTCCAGCCGTGCAGCTGGCAGGTGAGCTGGTCACCCTCGACGATGCCGAACCGGCTCAGGTCCGCCTTCAGGTGCGGGCAGCGGCGCTGCACCACCCAACCGTCCAGCGTGATGTCCTCGGCGTCGACCGCCCGCTCGTGCTCGTCGTACCAGCCCTCGGCGTACTGGAGGCGCTCCTCCGACAGGCACTTGAAGAAGGCGTAGACGAACTCGTTGTACTGGCCGATCCGGGCCGCGGAGAATCGGCAGGAGAGGAAGAGCGAGTTGACCCAGTCCACCTCGCCGATGTGCAGCAGGTGCTCGACCAGCGCCCGCTCGGTGCGGAACCGGTAGCGAACCTTCTCGTCCGCGTACTGCCGGACCTCCTTGCCCGGGAAGTCGACCACGATCGACTCGATCGTTTCCCCGCCTGAGTCGTCAGTGCCGACCAGGTCGAACCGGACCGGGCCACCGACGCCCTTGGCCAGGTAGATCGACTCGTCCAGCAGCGGCTCGATGCGGCGCTTCATCTCGCCGAGCACGTCCACCTCGGGGTGCCGCCAGGACGCCTTCTCCGCCTCGATGACCGGGCGCTTGCGCTCCCGCATCTCCTCCAGGTGGGCCACCTTGTCGGCGAAGAACTCCTCGACCGGCATCGGGTGGGTGGTGGTCGTACCCTCGGTGGTGATCTCCGCGACGCTGCCCGGCAGCAGCACGATGCCGTTGGTGCCGCCGACCTTCGCGTACTCCGTCAGGAAGACCGACTGGTCGGGGAAGATGTTCCCCTCGTCGCCGAAGATGTCGTTGAACTGCCACAGCTCGTCGTCGAGGAAGCACGGCGGGCCGGCGATCGGGAAGACGCTGTCCGCCTTCAGGTCGTCGATGTAGCGCCAGGTGCGGTCGAACTGCCGCTCCCGCTTCTGCTTGCCGAACGCGGTCTTCGCCGCCTGGGGCAGCTCGTAGACCATCGGGTACCAGATCGCGCCGGAGAACTGCAGCATGTGCGCGTGCACGTGGCCCAGTTCGGCGAAGACGGTCAGGTCGGTCGGGCGGGCGTCGTTCTGGTTGAGCAGCCGCACCCCGTCGTACTCCACCCACAGCGAGGAGTCGCCGATCGGGCCGTCGGTCGGGCTGGTCAGCGCCTGGATCATGATCTTCAGGCCGCCGGGCAGCTCCACGACCTGCTCGTTCGGCGCCTTGAGGAACTTGGTGAAGCCCAACTCCCGCAGCTCGTCCTTCATCTCCGAGGTGGGGAACTCGGGGAGCAGGACGGTGGCATCCTTCGAGACGAAGTCCCGCAGGTGCTTCGCGTCGAAGTGGTCCCGGTGCAGGTGCGACACATACAGGTAGTCGACCTGGCCCAGGGCCTCCCAGTCGAGCTGGGAGTTGTCCGGGAAGGGGAACCAGGAGGCGAAGTAGGCGGGATTGACCCACGGGTCGCACAGGATGCTGCCGGCGGCCGTGTCGATCCGCATGCTGGCATGTCCCGTACCGGTCACTCGCACCGCAGTCCCCCTCAAAAAGGCAATCAGGCGTACGTCAAGACGCTACCGGAGGCAGTGTGATCGTCGTTCCGCGACGCCGGTAGTGCCCTTCCGTCCCGTCGAGGACGGGACCAACGACCCGGGCGCCGCGCGCGCACTTCCCTTCCGGAGGGCGCGATCAGGGCGGACCCCGCACCGGGCCCGCCACGGGGCGTGCCAGACTAACCGGAGATCCGATCGCGAGGGAAGGACCGACAGTGGCAGGAAGCGAGCCGGTAACCGCGCCAGATCAGCACAAGCCCGGACACCGCAAGTCCGGACGGATCGGGGCGGTGCTGTCGGCGGTGGTATTGGTGGTCATGGCGATCTGCGGCAACCACGAGGGCAAGGTCGAGGACATCTGGCTGATCGGGATCGCCGCGCTGCTGCTGGCCATCGTCATCGGCGACACGGTGCTGCGCCGCAACGGCCTGCGGTCCTGACCCCCGGTCACACCGACCAGCACATACGAGGGCCCGCCCCCGGCCGGGGGCGGGCCCTCGTCGTCACTTCCGGTCGGCTCAGCGGCCCAGCAGGATGTCCTGCACGTCCTTGAGCGCGCCGTCGACCTCGGCCTCGAAGTAACCGCCGGGCACCAGCCCGAAGCGCAGCGTGTCCAGGTCCTTCGGGTTGACCGGCATCGGGTTGCGGCCCTGCATGCCGCCGAGCAGGGTCTCGAAGAACCGGTCCACCTGGTCCGGGTCGTAGCCGCTGCCGAAGCGACGCACCTGGAAGCTGCGCCGGATCTGGTCGACCCGGTAGAGGTCGCTGCCGGGTGGACCGGCCATCGGCGGACCCACCATCGGGGGGCCGCCGACCGGCGGGCCGGCCATCGGCGGCGGACCGGACATGCCGGGGCCAGGGCCGTAACCCTGCTCC